>JALYJX010000125.1 GCA_030775065.1 Gemmatimonadota bacterium
GTGTAACTCTAAGCGAATCTCCTTTTCCCCAGATGGAACTAAAAAAGGCTCCAACGGCTGCGGAATCGGGAAATAAAGTCCGTCGAAGAGTTGCTGTAGTGAGCGATCCAGTTCAAGCGCTCCCTCGGCACGTTTAACACCACCGACATCGGCGGAAACAACTTCATCAACCCGAATCTCGTATTGAAACGCGGCGCTGACAGTGTCAGAGGCCACGTACAGTATCCGGTTACCGGCCCAGACCACTCCCCGGCTATCACACTCCGGTAATAAATCCCCGTACGCGGCGAAAGCACCGTCAGGGAGTCGGATGTAGTATCCTTCGATGCCTGTTGTACTACGTTCGTCGATGATCTGAAGAATGCGTGGACGCTGGGGGTTTTCTGCGGAAGCGGACGGATCGTCCTCGACACTACCCACCGTAACAACTCGAACGTCGGAGCGATTGATAACCTGTCGCTGACCTCCCTGCCGCACCACGCCGATGTCGTGTTTCAGCAGTATCCATAGCTCGGACCGGCGTTTGGCGAGAAGCTCAAGGTTCAACGCACCGTCACCGAAAAAGCGTGGGCTCCATTTTTTCAATGAGGTGCCAAGATATTCTCGACAAAAAGTCGATACGAGGGAATAAAGTATCTGGCCGTAGCCGACACTCTCTAGTTTGGCAATTTCCTGGTGCCTCACATCTACGAAAATGTCGGGAGGTTGATTACCACCAATTTCCTTTACAAAAACAGGGATGTCTTCCGTTAGTTTACCCGGAATGAGTCGGAAATCCTTAACTTCGTAAGATCGCGAGATGTTAAGTTCCACCTCGCTCAAAAACACTTTCTCGAACCGACTCAACTGGGCGTAATGCTCGGTGCAATCGATAATTCCATCGAACGCTCGCGCTGAGCAAAATTGTTCGAGGTATCTACGCTCTACTTCCCTACGTTTCCCGTCTGCAGACAGCAACACTACGATGTGCCCTCTCGCGTGCATGATCTGATTGAGCGCCTGCTTTTGTGCCAGGCCGTAAAACACAGATACGCCACCCCCTTCAGCCCGGCGTCGAATATCAGCAAGCATTGACTCAGAGCCGTCCGCCAGGTTGACCTTGGCGTGACCAACCTCTGCGATGAGACCACGATTGAGCACATATCGGAACACCCGCGCATTCTGCGCGATTCTCTCCGGAGTCTCGAGGACCGCGTCGATCGCTACCCGTTCAAGCGCCAAGACTATTCGTCCAAGCAAGCTGGTGGTAACTGCATCAAGCGAGTCACGGCCAGCTGTCGGGACGAACAGGTCACAATCCAGCCTGCCGGACACGCCAATCGTCGTACCGATCTGAGTCGCGCAAAGCTTGAAGCCGCGCTTGAAAACGTCGATTGGCCCGTTCTCGAATCGGATCTGTCCGGTCAGGTTGATTGGTTCGCCGCCGGAGACTAGGCCGTCAATTGACGCTACGAGCGTTCTTCCACGATCTTCGAACAATCGTCCCGAAACTACCAAATCTCCGTCATGCCACTCTTGATGGCCCTCGCGGATCTCTGTGAGGTTTGGCCGGTCGTCAATGTCGGTGAACGACGCTTGAGACAGCTTCTGTCCATTTACGTAAACCCCGGTGGGGACAAAGCGGACGAAGTCCAGCAAGTACGCACGAAGCTCGTCCACAGCAGCAGGTTCGCGAAGGGTGCCTCTGACAATGGTACCCCGCGGCGCAGCTTCATCAGATGGCTCAAAAGAGACGCGGGGGATGCCCGTTCCGGACGCTTGAATGTCAGCCTCCGAAAGCTTTGTGCGCGTACCGCGCTCCGAACCGATATCCTGAGAAACGACCTCAACGCTGTCACACACCCCGAAGTTGGCAAATCCCCCGATCCCAAACATTCCAACGCATCCCGCTGCGACTGCTTCAGGAGTTCGTTTCCCGCTTGCTCCGATTGTCCAGAAATAATGCTGTAATTCGCGCGCCGACATTCCGGTGCCATTGTCCTTCACAACGATACCATGATTCTCAATCGTTACGTCGATTCGAAACGCAGCATCACCTGGACTTATACCCTCCCGATGCGCCTGAATTCTGATCGCGTCAACGGCGTTCTGCACGTTCTCCCTTATGAAGGCTAAGGGAGTCTCATATATCTGCTTTGATATCGCCCGCAGTACGCTTTGAAACTCAATACCTACGGGGAATGAGGTCTGGTCTTCAGCCACTCGCACTTCTCCGAGACAGGGTTGCAGCTAATCGATCACGAAACTCCCGATCGCCGGTAGCCTCGACAAGGCGGTGACCAATTTCCGCGATATGGTCGGTACCCTTCGAAATGCTCTCGATCCCCTCAAGTACTACGGTCTTGGCCTCTTCGAATCGATTGAACTCCATCAATAGAGTGGCAAGATTTCCCGCGCCTGCTGCGTCCAGATTAGAATCCGCAAGCAGCTCGCTGTATAACCTCACTGCCTCCTCTCGATCAGCCACAGCGTCTGAGTGGGCGAATGCCAGGGCAAGCATTAGCTTGGCCGGGATAGAAACTTCCTGTGACGAGGCCAGTTGGCGCTCAGCTTGCGCTCGCAGAAGATGCCAATCCTTCTCCGCCGCAAGGTCAACAAGAAGACTTATCGAGTGCGAGAATGGCTTCGGTTCTTTCGCGAGCGCCAAGCGATTCGAATCTGCCTCCACTTCCCGGAACCGCCGAGCGATCTCTGCATCCGCTTTAGACAATTCAGTTAACATAGAGCTGTATTCGACTAGCGACGCGCCGTGATCGGTTAGAATGTCCCGCAGTGACATGCCGGGGTATAACACTCGTAGAACGTTGCGGAAGGTCATGAATGCCGCAGTCTTGCGTTTTAAGTCCCCATCGGGTTGCGCCTCGAGCACCGCAAACGACGCGAAAGTGATCTTGCCTTGCTCAAAAATCGGGAGTTCTGATTTCTGATCGAGCACGATTGCGGCGAGGTAGCAAGGACACAAACGCAGTGAGGAGTGGTAATCCCGAAGCGCTCCCGCGAGTTCGCTGATGGTGCAAGAACCAACCGGCGTTAGATCTATTCGATATCGTGACTGCTCTGAGTTACAAAATTCCCCGCGTGTGGGGTCATGGTGTGCAGTCTCGATGGTTCGCGAGGCGTTCTCCAAATCCAGTGTTACGATAGAGTAGGTATTTCTCGATTGCCTCGTTTCGAACTGTGCACCGCCCAGTAACGTTAGACAACCATTACCAGCGAACCCTGCCGTGCGAGCCTCAGGTTGATGCAAGTGGCCGCAATGCAGGAAATGGCAAGTACTTTCAAGGCGATACTGAACCGGACGGCGATCGAAATCCTGTAAGAGGTGTAACGGGTGATGCACCATTCCAACTACGATGTGTGCGGGGTCAGCGTATCCGTTGAGAACGTCCAACGCGTTCATTACCTGGCGCTCCCCAACCAACAACTTCCCATGATCCTCCACGTCTCCTTCTGCCAACCAAGCTGAGTCGAGACCAATAATTGCGACCCTGACCCCGTCAATGGTAAGGAGAGACACGTATCCCAAGCCGTCGGCCGTGCGGGTCCTCTCTTGGGCACCGAAATACGTCTCCTGGAAAGACCGATAGTTTAGTTCACGTTTGAGGAGCGTTTGTACGTCATCCTGTGGCGCAAGCAATGAGTCGACTTGATTCTGATTGCGGAGTGTCCTACCTCCGAGAAAAGTTAGCTTTTGAGTGTCGCGATCAATGTCGTGATTCCCGGGAATGCAATAGACGCGTTCCTTCGGTAAATCACACGCCGCGCACAAATTGTCGCAGAAGGTGCCGGCAAGCTCATACTGATCCGTTTTTCCGGAAAACGCCAAGTCGCCGGTGAGGAGGATGAAATCGGGCGTTTCGCCTTCTCGGTGGCGGCAGGCGACGTCATCACACAGCGCTTTCGCCACCACGTTTTGGGACCATGCTGTCCCACTTCGTAGATGGATGTCGGATATATGGAGCCAGCGAATTGGGCGCATGAACGCTAGAGGCGCTTCAGGGTTAAACGGCGGTCAAGCCTCGGAGACGCGAGGTCCAACGGCAGCCAAACGCATCACCGAGGGCAAGTGATCAAATTTCGGGTGGACCAGCACGAAAACGTCTACGTCACGGTGGAGGGTAGCTTAAGCCGCTAAGGAAGGTCAGACGCTGCCACCACGGGGCACCATGGGTATCCGCGATCGCTGGAGACAACATATAGCACTCATCAGAAGCAGCCGCCTGCTGCGCTGGACTATTACGGGAATTGATGCTGTCATTGCCATCGCTGGAATTCTGGCTGGTCAGTACCTCGCCGCAGGTTGGACGCTACTGATCGGCATTCCCCTGAACCACTTATTCGTAACGCCTAGCTTGGCACGCAGCGCGCCTGGTCTTTTTTTCAAAACGCTGAGCGGGTCGGTGCCGATAAGTGGAACTCTTTCTATGCAAACCATTCCGGCGATCCGGTTCGAGTATCGCGGCTTCAAAACATTCATACGACCGCGACCTGAGATAGCTGAATACACTGGGACTATTGAAGGAACAGAGCCACCGGTAGAATTCTCTGCGTCGTCCATACTCGGTGTTGAGGCCGCCTTCCACCGAGCTGTTGAAGAGCACATACAGACCTCCGTTCCCAGTTCAGAGCTGCGACAGTAACTCATCGTTACACCCCGGAATCAGCATCCCCGGCGCGACCTCCAGAAACGCCGCGCCTAAACCGAATTGCTTGAGCTTAGGGATGCCACCTTGAGGGTTCCAAAAAAAAACGAGCGGCCTAACGATTCCTCGGTAGTCCATGGGTAGACGAATTTCAAGGTAGGACGGCGCGACTCGGTGCTCATTTTCCCAAGTCAGCCAAGGCGGTGGAGATGTTCAATGGGGTACGGTCATGTCTTCACCCTCTCCCATCGCGCTTCCCAACCCCTCTTGATCGCATGGGCAACCACTTCTTCGCAGCGGGGAGCTGATCGAAGTAGCGCGCCGGCAGCCAGATGCCATCGAGCTTGCACTCGGTGCAGTAGAGGTAGCGAGGGTTTCTCATCCGAACGCCTCCTGATCACGCTTGGCTTCGGCTTCCTCGGTGACCCAGGGGCGAGATCCGGTGTGCGCCAGCCTTGGCTCGCGCTGATCCGCAAGCGTCGTGACCTTCAGTGGCGGAAGTTCTACTTCCCCCGAGTTTTTGGTCGACGCTTCCGAAGACCGCGTGGCGAGCGAGTGAGGTTTTCAACCTCCTCTCGGATAACGACCGAGGCAGGAATGGCTGACAGGTTCTCCTCCAAGAGTTCCCGAGTCTTTCTGACTCCAAGCTTGTCGATCCAAAAGCGGAGCCAAGCCGTCCACGCTTCGTAATGTAGACGGGAGGCTTCCCGCAGCATATCGATCGCAGGCGGAGCTGGATAAGGTACAACCACCCTGTGGGGATAAGCGTGGAAGAACCCCGCTCGTTCAGCCACCCATAAAGGTTCGGAAGGGAGGTTTTCGAGAAGGAGCTCGAGAGCGGAACTAGGTGCAAGTTTCGACACTGTATGGGACCAGAGCCGATCCTCGGTCTGTGGTATCATGTTCTCGGACTGACCGCCTTCCACTACCCGCGGCGGTGTTTTCTTACTTAACGCGTTGGGCGGCTCGCCTTTACCACTCATCCACCAGTCGAGACTGCCGCCGTAATAATCGGCAATTTGCTGAACTGTTTCAAAGCGGGGACTTTTCGCCTGTCCCGAAACAATCTTGGCAAGCGTCTGCTGTCTCATTGGGATGGCCATTGCCGCCGCATTTACGGAGCCGCCGTGGAGGGCTTCGATGACGCGTCGGAGGCGGTGCGCAAGATCTCTCCCCTTCGATGATGGTATCAATACTTCCCCTTGCGTTGTAACATACTTACTCTTATCCTCGTGGGATGTATACGCGTGACGCATAATCTAGGTAACCCCCGACCGTAATCAACCCGGAGAAGACAATTGCACCCGTCTAGAGTCATACCATTCCGGATCTCTTGTCGTGAAGGTGCCCTCGTCGATGCGATTGCGAAGATGAGCGGCGTAAGCGTTTCCGCGCTAATGCGGGAGATTGTCCTTCCTGCCGTGATGGACCGAACGCAACGGGAGCTGTTACAGATCAAGCTTGATTCACCATCACCAAAGGCTCCGTGAGACTCGCGCTGGAAGCGGAGCTTATCGAGTTACCTGGAGCCGCGAAATCACGTCGCACAGCCGGGTTGCACAACTCGCCTCAGGACAGTCGCACCGTGTCCGGGTCTACCTCCAGCAGTCCAACAATGGAGGAGCTCCTAGAGCTTGGTGATCCGTGTACAGTCGCACTGAAAGACGTCGCAGGCTGCTTTCAGTTCTGGCTCCACTTGCCCGATGTTATGCCTCTCTATGCGGTGCTGGGCGCTATCGCAGCCAATCTGCTGCCGGGGGACCCCGTTTGGCTTGGCATCGTCGCTCCCCCGTCGTCTGCGAAGACCGAAATACTAAACGCTATGTCGCGACTGCCAAACATGCACCCGGCAGCAACCCTGACACCTGCAAGCCTTCTCAGCGGAACCGCGAAAAAGGATCGAGCTGTCGGCGCTAAAGGTGGGCTGCTCAGACAGATTGGCGACTTCGGCATCCTGATTCTGAAGGACTTCGGATCGGTACTCAGTATGAGGCCCGACGCGAAGTCCGAAGTGCTGGCGGCCTTGCGCGAGGTGTACGATGGATCGTGGACCCGTCACCTCGGAACCGACGGCGGCCAGACGTTGACGTGGAGTGGAAACGTAGGCTTGATCTTCGGCGTTACGCCGATTCTCGATACCCACCACTCAGTGATTGCCGCAATGGGCGAGCGATTCCTGCTCTGCCGACAAGCCCCTGCCGGAGAGGAACAGGCGAGACGCGCACTCGGTCACGCAGGAAGCGATACCGCAAAGATGCGCTGCGAGCTCGCGGAGGCGGTTCGTCAGCTATTCGACCGGCAACTAAAGACGCCGCGGCCGTTAAGCGAGAACGAGAGAGAGAGACTGATCGAGCTAGCCTCGCTCGCCGTTCGGATTCGATCGACAGTGGAGCGTGAACGCAACTCACGTGAGATAGAGTCTATACATGGCGCTGAGGGTCCTGCTCGACTCGTGCTGGCGCTTGAACGTCTTGTCGCAGGGCTGGATAGCCTCGGTTGCGAAAGGCGGCTCGCATTTGACGTCGTAGGCCGCGTCGCCATGGACTCTGTGCCACCGTTGCGATGGCGAGCACTTCAATGGTTAAAGGATCAAAAACGGCGAACGGCAACTAGCGGAGGTCGCGGCCGCTCTCGGGATTGCCTCCGAATACCACCCGCCGCGTCCTGGAAGATCTAGCCGCGTACCGACTCATTGAGCGACTCACCGGTGGGCAGGGAAACGCCGATTCATGGCGAGAATCCTCAAGAGACCTAGGATGAAGCCGACCGGCGGATGGCGTACCCGCGATATCGCATCCGAGGAAACAGGGGCCGCGGGAGCCGTACCCGCGATATCGCAATCGCACACACGCTCCTCACCAATAAGACCCAAGTGCGTTGAGAGATATTGCGGGAACGGTTCCTCGAGTAACGACGAACTCCTTGTCGGGCAATTCGGTCCGACTATGGTGGACGCCGGTAGGTCCCACCTACGTGTCCGATTGCGATGTGCCGCCTTGCCACCACGCCCGCGGCTACCGCTTCATTCGTTCTACGGTCAGCGGGAGTTCTCCTTACGGGAAGCCAGATGACATCGTCTACTCCTCAAAGCACGTCGCAAGAGCGTGACGTCCTCGGCGGCAACGCGGACTGCCGATTTTCTCCGCCACGCGCTGGCCACGCTCGCGTACCGCGCGGAGAAGCCACTCCGAAATGCGCCCGCCGGATTCGCCAATTTGCGCGCGGGACCAGGGAGCCGGACTGCGGGAGAGATTCTCGCGCACATGTCCGATCTGCTGGACTGGGCTCTGTGGATCGCGCGCGGCGACAAGCGCTGGGAGACCACGCCTCCAACCACTTGGGATGCGGACTGCGAGCGTTTCTTCGCCGCACTGGCTGCGCTCGATGCGTACCTCGCGAGTGATGCGCCGCTCGTGGCGAAGGCCGAGGAAATATTTCAGGCCCCGATTGCGGATGCGCTGACGCACACGGGTCAGCTGAGCTTGCTGCGGCGGCTGGCGGATGCCCCGGTCAGGCCGGAGAACTACGCGAGGGCGCATATCGAGGCGGGACGGGTCGGCCGGGATCAATCTGCTGACCGCTCCGAGTTCGACTAGCACCCGATTTAAAAGGAAGTCGAACCGGCGCTCAGGGCGCAGGGTCGAGAACTGCCATCCCCTGCTTCACACGCAGACGTATGCTTTTCACATTCGAAAAATCAGCGAGTGGATCTCGGTCTAGCACCAGAAAGCTCGCCTCGTATCCCGGCGCGAGGCTGCCGATGCGTCGACGCGGAAAAATTCCCCGCGGCGTAACGGCCGACCACATCCTCAACAGCTCCGCGTTGCTGTACACGCCGAGCGACGCGAGATACATCGCCTCGGGAACGGACGTGTTGCGATATGAATCGCTCCCCACGATCACGCGGACTCCGTGCTTCTTCATCATTCTGAGATTCCGGACGAAAAGACTGTCGGCCCGGCGTCGCGTAAGACTGTCAGGCCCAGCGGGTGAGAACGCTGTGATGCCGCTGAGGGTCGTGACGACGTACGTGCCCTGTCGGGCAGCTCGGTCAGCATCAGCATCCGAGATCTCGTAGGGCTCTACCCGGGGCCACTTGGTCTGCGCATTTCCGCGAAATCCGGGAGTGTGCCCGATCTGATCGACACGTGCATCCAGCGCGTTGCGAAAATCGGCTGCCGTTTCGACGTGAGCCATGACTCTCAGCCCTGCGTCGTGTGCACGCCTCACAATTTCCGGCACCAGCTTCGGATCGATGCCGCGCCAATTGAAGGCGCGGGTGTCGTTTAGCCGCTTCTCATACTCGTCTAGTAGAGGAGCATGACCTTGATGAAGTCGGGCTTGCCTGCGAGGATCGACGGCCATTTTCGCGCTAGATCGGCACGGTTCGCGATGTTCCAGATAAATCCATCTGTCGAGTTCGTGTCGGTCGGCAACATCCCACCGCGACTGAGATTGCGGAGAAACAGCCCAATCGGATGACCACCGGGTCCCGTGAGGCCGGCGTTCGAGAAGGTGACGTCGATACCGTTCGGCAGATTGATAAAGCCAGCCAACCCGCGCCGAGCTCGCAGAACATTCGACGGATTTTGCCCGTAGAAAACACCCTCCTTCATGTACTTCGCGACTAAAGCCGTCGCAGTTTCGGGAGAGCTTGCGTCGAAGTTGTGGTTGTGGGCTTCGGCGAAAGGAGGAGCTACATATCCGCCACGCAAATCGATCACGGAATCTGACTTTCCCGCGGCAGCTTCTGTGAACACACCTCGCGACATGTACATCGTGCGGTCCGTGAAACCTGAACCGTCAAACCATTTGCCGTTCGTCAGAGTTACCGACGGCGCATCGGTCGTGCGAGCCGGCACGAAGCGCGGCGCGGGTCTGTGACATCCGACCACTACGAGTACGCCTGCGAGGATAAGGGAAATCCGCGCAGTCGGGCGTGCTCTTGTCATGTGATCTTCCTGGGAGACGCC
>JALYJX010000126.1 GCA_030775065.1 Gemmatimonadota bacterium
CAGCGGTCCTCGGACCGAACCGTGAGCGCGCGCTGCTGTTCAAGGACCTGGCGACGCTCCGCAGCGATGCGCCGCTCTTTCGCGACGTAGACGAGCTGCGCTGGACCGGAGCGACGGACTCGTTTCCTGCGGTGGCCGAGAAGATTGGTGATCCGCGTCTGGTGGAACGGATACGAGAGCTGGCTGCGCGACTCGTTGTTTCAGTTCTGTTTCTGGTGTGTTTGCTGCCATCAGTGGTGACTGCGCAGGGCATCGAGGCAGTGCGCGTCTCCAGGTCGGCGCTCCAGCTCGACGGTCGATTGAGCGAGGACGTATGGCGAACAGCTCCGCCAGCACGGGGATTTCTCCAGCGCGAACCGAATGAGGGAGCGCCGGCCGCAGACAGCACGGAGGTGCGATTCGCCTACGACGAGAGCGCTCTCTGGATCGGCGCCAGGATGCACAGCCGCAAGGCAAGCGACATCCGGGCACTCGTGACGCGACGCGATCGCGAAGGGAGCTCGGAGCAGATCACTATCTCTCTCGACACCCATCGCGACCGGCGCACCGCCTACACCTTCTCGGTAACACCGGCCGGAGTGCCTATCGACTACTTCCACGCCGAGGACTTCGAGTCGGAGCGCAACTACGACTACAACGCAGTGTGGGAAACGGAGACAAGGATCGATTCGCTCGGCTGGACGGCGGAGATCCGCATCCCCTTCACTCAGCTTCGCTTCAATCCCGGTGACGCTCAGGACTGGGGAGTGAACATCGCTCGTGTCGTGCCCGAAACGAACGAGCAGAGCTATTTCGTGCTCGTGCGCAGAAACGAGACTGGGTGGTCGTCGAGAATGGCGTCTCTCACAGGAATTCGAGGCATCGAGCCGAGTCGCCGAATCGAGATTCTTCCGTACGTCGCCGCGGACTCGCGCTTCCTTCACGTGACCGATCCCGCCGACCCGTTCGCGGAAAAACGTGATGCCGGAATACGGTCCGGCGCCGACCTCAAGATCGGCATGGGACCGAACCTTACGCTCGATGTGACCATCAATCCCGATTTCGGGCAGGTCGAGGCGGATCCGGCGGAGGTCAATCTCACTGCATACGAGACCTTCTTCGACGAGCGGCGGCCGTTTTTTCTCGAAGGGTCTCAGCTGTTCGGTGGAAGAGGGTTCTATTACTCCCGTCGCATCGGCGCGGCTCCTCCGGGCAGCGCGGATACCGACTACCAGGAGCAACTCGACAACACGACGATCCTCGGCGCGGCGAAGCTGACCGGTAGGCTTCCGTCCGGCCTTTCCATTGCCGCGCTCACGGCATTGACCGGCCGCGAATCCGTGCGCACGTACGATGCAGAATCGGCGCGCTTCGGCACAGCGACGATTGCGCCGATGAGCGGGTACGCCGTGGCGAGTGTTCAGCAGGAGTTCGGGAAAACCCGCTCGACGTTTGGCGGAACCGTGACAATGGTGCAGCGCGACCTCGAGTCAGGATCGCCGCTGGCCGGTCTTCTCGCGAAATCCGCGTACTCGGCAATCGTCGACAGCCGGCTGCGATGGGCCGGGGGGATGTACGACGCCAGCGCGTATGTCGGGGTCACGCACATTCGCGGCGACTCGCTCGCGATGCTCCGCCAGCAGCTGTCATCGCGCCGGTACTGGCGGCGTCCGGATGCGTCCCACGTAGAAGTCGATCCCGCGCGCAGGTCCATGAACGGGACCATCATGGGATTCACCCACAGCAAGCTCTCCGGAAAGCACTGGCTATGGGACGTAGACTATTGGCAGGAAAGCCCCGGGCTCGAGCCGAACGATATCGGCGCATTCGGCAGCGTGGACGATCGGGGAGGGGTTGCTCAGATCCTCTATCGAGAGACGACTCCGCGGTCGTGGTATCGGTCGTACGTGGTCGGAGTGGGCGCCGAAGGGGAGTGGAACTTCGACGGCATCCGCACGAGTGGGGAAGCGTCTGCTTTCGGCAACGCGACGTTCAGGAATTTCTGGCGCTTCAACAGCGATGTTCAGTGGGCCCTTCGTTCGCTCTCCGACGCACTGACACGAGGCGGTCCGTTGATGGGCACACCGACGGGCTATAGGGCCGAGATCGAGCTGCACAATCGCTCGGGTGCCCGAAACGGCTGGGGATTCGAGCTGGAAAGCGCCGGGGACGAGACAGGAGGGTGGGAGCGCGAGATCGAGCTCAGCCTTTCGTATCGGCCGGGCACGCAATGGGAGCTCAGCCTCTACCCGCGATGGGTCCTTTGGAATACATCGCAGCAGTTCGTAACGTCGCTCGGCGGAGGCCGGTCGGAGACATTCGGCACACGGTACATCTTTGCCCACGTCGATCGCGGCGAAGTAGCCGCCCGATTCCGACTCAATTACACGTTCACGCCGCGCCTCACGCTCGAGACGTACGCAGAGCCGTTTGCTTCGAGCGGTACTTATCACGAGTTTGGCGAGCTTCCGGCGGCGCGCGCGAGAGAGCTGAGGGTTTACGGTGGCGAGGGAACCGGTACCAGCATCGTGAAAAACGCGGATGGAACGCGGACTGTCATCGCCGACGGTCAGACATTCACGCTCTTCGACCCGGACTTCAATGTGCGGTCCTTCCGAAGCAACGTGGTTTTCAGATGGGAGTGGCGTCCCGGCAGCACCATGTTCGTGGTCTGGCAGCAGGACCGCAGCGCAGACCGTGCGGTGCAACTCGTTCGCCCAGGCGACCTGTTCGACTCCTTCAACGCTTCAGGCGATAACTTCTTCGCTCTCAAGATCAGCTACTGGCTTCCAGTCAGATAACACGACACGCTCGGGGAACGGGAGTTGAATGATCGTCCTGGAAGTCGCACCTTCCCACTCCTCATTTCAATGAAGGCCTGACAGCTTGGAACAGGTCCTTACCCGGCAGCAGGGAGAGCTCGTCGCGCTCGAGCGGAAGCTCGTGCTGCGCGTTCGCGACATACTCTCGAAAGCCGATGGCTCACGCGCCGACCTCGAGCGGCTCGGGTCGCTCGTCAACGAGATGGACGAGCTGTTTCTGCTCGTCGTGGTCGGCGAGTACAACAGCGGCAAGAGCACTTTCATCAACGCGCTCCTCGGTGATGAAGTATTCGCGATGGGCGATCTGCCGACGACCCGTGCGATCTCCATTCTTCGCTATGGGAAGGCGGGACCGCCCGAATCGCTCGGCGAGAACATGCACCTCTATCAGTATCCACTGGAGGTCCTGCGTGACCTCGACATAGTCGATACGCCGGGAACGAACTCGATCGAGCGGATGGAAGAGGCTATCACGCGCGACTTCGTTCCGCGGGCGGACCTCGTGCTGTTCGTGACCAGCCTGCTGCAGCCGCTGACTGCGAGCGAGCTCGACTTCCTCGCACACATCCGGCAGTGGGGCAAGAAGGTCGTGTTCGTCGTGAACGGAGTGGATCGGCGAAACTCCGATGACCAGGTGAAGCGTGTGCGCGAGTACCTGACGAAGGAAGTTACCGCGCGGCTCGGAGCTTCGTCTCCGACGATTTACTTCATAAGTGCTCTTCTTGCGCTTCGCGCGAAGCTCGCCGCCAAGTCGGCGACCGATTCGAAGAATCCCTCGGCGCCCGCCCTGGGTGGTGCGCCAATTCCCGATCCACTCAACGAGTATCCCGCGCTCGAGCGGTACGTCATGGAGACGCTTCGTGAGACCGAGCGCGTGCGGCTCAAGCTTCTCAGTCCGCTTGGTGTGTTGCGGCACGTTCTCAAGGTCAACGTTTCGGCGCTCGACACGCGTCTCAAAGTTGTAGACGAGGACGCGCGCGTTCTGCGCTCCATTCGCGATCAGCTCGAGGCTTACACCAGGGAGATGCGAACCGATTCAGAGCGATACTTGATCGAGGTTCGGAACGTTCTCTATGAGTTGGAGCGCCGAGGGAGGTCATGGTTCGAGCGGACGATACGGATTGGAAACGCGAACTTCCTTCGCAACAAGGACGCGGTTGAGAACCGCTTTCGTCTGGAAGTCGTTCAGGAGACTCCGCAGGCAATAGAGAACGTCGTGCACCGCATGGTTGACTGGACCGTTCAGCGCAACCTCAAGCTCTGGAGCACCGTGTTTGCCGAGCTGGACGCGCATACCGCCCGGCTGCGTGCATCGGGCGCCCTGGCTGCGCACGGCGACACCGAGTTCCAATACAATAGAGAGGAGCTGTTCGCGAAGCTGCGTGAGCCTGTGGAGCGACGGCTCAGTGATTTCGACACCGAGAGGGAGGCGCGCCAGATCACCGAGTCCGTAAAGGAAGCGGTGATGAGCGCGTTCGGCGTGAACGTTCTCGCGATCGGCCTCGGTGGAATACTCGTCGCGGCGTTCACGACCGCCGCGCTCGACGTCACTGGTGTGCTTACGGCGACCGTATTCGCAATCGCCGGTTGGCTGTTGATACCCGCGCGGCGGCGGAAGCTGATAAAGGAATTCGAAACGAAGGTGGAGAAGCTGAACGAGGACCTTGCTGCGCTGTTGAAGGCCAAGTTCGAGGAGCAGCTCGGCAAATACGAGCGGCAGCTGCTCGAGGTGATCGCTCCCTACGAGAGATTTCTCGAGACTGAGCGGGCGAAGCTGGAGAGCGGGCTTGCCGAGCTGCGCGAGGCCGAGCGCGAAGTCACGGCGCTCGAGGAGCGAGTGGGCGCAGCCTTTCCGGAATGATTATCAGGTCTGGCGATCGAGAATTCTCGCCAGCGCGGTTGCTTCATCATCCCAATCGTCACGCGGCTCGGCAGCAAGGCGCCCGAATGTCCAGCGCCTGACGCGTTCGTGATCGACTTCGAGTAGATCTGCGAACGATTTGATAGTCTCGTGCGGTCGCGATCGGAGGCGCTCGCGGCAGTTGAGGAGATGCGGCGTGGCGTCGTAGGCTCTGTCTCCGACAAACGGCTTGGGATCGATGACGAGCCACGGCTCGCGCTCCGCCCTGAGAACATTTCCCGCGTGGAGATCTGTCACAAGCAAGACGTCGGATGCTGCCGCGACTCCCATCTCCTCGAACGTGCGGAGTCCAGCTCGCACGAGCCCTGCATCGCGCCATCGCGCAGCGTCACGTTCTGTCTCTTCGGCCCAATGGCTAAGCATCGCGGAGAGAGGTCGAAACGAGTGATCCGGTGGAGGCACTCGCCAGAATCGCCTGAGCGACGCGGCGATGACCACGTCCTGTTCGGCTTCGGGTAGCGCGCGCAGTGGCGTTCCTGGTGTGCATCGCTCGAGGAGCATCGCGTTGAGATCGTCCGCTTCGATGAGGCGAACTGTCGGATCACCATTCAGCAGCCGGAGGCCTTCGATCTCGTGCTCGCCTTCGAAGTGTGGCATGCCGAGCTTGAGCACCGCTGAAGTACCATCGCGTCGCGTCGCGGGCGCGACCCACACGCAGCTAATCTCGTCGCCCTCGAAAGGTCGCCCAAGCGTGAGTGACCATCGAGTCGTTAGCTCGCTGATCACGCGAGGTAGATCCTCGAGCCATCGCGTGCGCAACGGAGACTTCGCGCAGGCCGAGGCGAGGTTGGAGGGGATGGCGAAGCGGATCACGCCTCAAGGTATTGAGATCCAGCGCTGCCGATGGGCATGAGGCAGGCGGGCGCGATACTCTCCTTGACCGCGGCCTGGGTGACGAAACTGCCGGGCCCTTACCTCATCCGATTGAAGAAATCCATATGGCTCGCCATGACGCCGCGCATTGCGTCCTGATTCGGTTCGAGCGTCCAGACGTGCAGCTCGCTTGTGCCGCCCAGAAGAATACCATCCTTCCGGGGCACCATGTCGCCGGCGATGTCCGCTATGTAGTCAACCTCGGGCTGTGGGGGCAGAACCGTCAGCTGCCCCTTCCGTGGAGTCAGTTCCTGATCGTTGAACAGTTGTCGCGCACCGAGTCCTGTACAGTTCAGAAGCACCGGTTCCTGCAATGCGAGCAGCGATCGAAGATCGGGAAACTCGCGCACCACGATTCGTCCGCCGGCAAGCTGGAAATCGCGCATCAAAGCGTTCAGGAAAATCGGGGGCTCGATCAGAAGAGTCAGCCAGCGGAGCACCCCAGTCGTCGGAAACGGGTGGTCGTCGGGTCCCAGCTCCTGGAGATCCACATACAGGTCTCGAAACGGATCGCTCTTGAGGCGTGCGAGGCGGACGGCCCCGCCGGCGGAGTAGTTCTCGCGCCAGTAGACGCCGTAGTCATCGCCGACAAGGTTCTGGAAGTATCGGTGTGAGAAGCGGGCCGCGCGTGAATACTGCTCTCTGTAGGTTGATGACGCGGTTTGTGGGAGGCCAACTGGCCCCCACGTGGCCAACGCTACGTTCGATGTCGTGTCCGGAGGCAGATCTCTGGCGTAAATAGTCACGTCGTAGCCCCGCCGCTGCAGCAGTCGGGCAGTCGCGAGACCAACGACCCCGCACCCGATTACCGCGTAGCGCGTGTGCTGCGTTTTCATCGCCTCTTCCACGGCGAGTTGAGCTGTGCCCCACGAGAGCGTCACACCGCGACTGTCATGCCCGTAGTTGTGGATCACGGTTTTTGCATCGAACTTCTCGGCCTTGACGAGAAACCCGCCCCTTCGCGCCGGCCGAAGACCGACGACTGTGCGGATAACGCGATCCCACGACACGTTGACGCGAGCGAGCGTTCTCCCGCTTCGCATTCCGCGCACGCGAGAGAAGTGGGGCGCACACGACGAGCCGAACGTGGCGCCCAGGCTGGCGAGACCAATCGTCTTGAGGAGATTGCGCCGGCTAATCGTCGATCGGTTCATACGACCTCTCTGGTGAGTCATGCCGAAATCGACGCAGATCGATATGTAACGCGAGCCACGGTTTCGGATCCCACGGGCTATGCAGTCGGGAGAACATACTATACGTGCCGCGCGACGCACAGTCGTGCGATCCGGGTGCAGATGGCGACCGCAATCTTTCCCGCATTTCGTCTGTCAGGGCTCACCTCAAGCCTATTCGTGGCCGTTGCATGGCCGTTGCCCGAGCGCCGATGCCCGTTATGCGTTCTCTGTCATAGCCTCGACGACTTGTGATGATGACGCCCGCTGCCGCGTCAGCATCAGAAGCGGCAGACCCGCCGCTATCAGCACCACGCCGAGGATCGACGGACCCGGCGCGTAGCGGAAGCTCAAGACTGCGATCAACGCCACACTTGCCACGAACGCCAGCGGCACCAATGGATAACCCGGCACCGCAAAGCCCTTCGGTGCACCGTATCTCCGGCGGAGAATGAACACCGCCATCACTGCCGCTCCGCTGAACAGAAGAATCGCAAACCCCGTGTACGTCACGATCTGCTGGAAAGTCCCTGTCAACACGAGGACCCCACTCCAAATACTCTGCGCGATCGCCGCCGACGCCGGCGGGCCGTCCTTCTTCGCCGAGCCCGCGAACATCGACGGAAGCACTCCGTCGCGCGCCATTTCCCTGTAGATGCGCGGACCCGTGATTATCAGCGCGCAAACGCTGCTCGCCATCGCCGCCAGAACTAGCACCATCGTGAGCGCGCCGCCGGCGTTCCCGACAAGTGCGCGCGCCGCCGTCGCAACGGGAGTCGACGCCGCCGCGAGACCCGCGGGCGACAGCACCCGGATCAGCACCACGTTGAGCGCAACGTAGAGCAGCGTCACGATCAACGTGCCGAGTATCAGAGCGCGGGGAATATTCTTCTGCGGATCACGAAACTCGCCGGCGACATACGCCGCCGCGTTCCATCCGCTGTATGTAAAGAAAATCGGCACGAGCGCCGAAAATGCCATCGCGCTCTTCGCGGAAACAGGTGCGGCAACACGGCCCGGTGCTCCAAAAAAGCCGACGAATGCCAGCACCGCGAGCCCCACGACAATCACAAGCGCGAGGCCGTTCGTCGCCAGGCGACTAGCGCTGACACCGGCGATGCTTATCATCGTGAACAGCGCAATGAGCGCCAGCGCGATGGCCGTTGTCGCCGAGAGCGGCAAAGTCAGTGGACCAATCGAGAGAGTCCACTCGGCACTGCGCGCAAACGCAGGCATTACGCCCGTGACATGCGCCGCAAATCCGACCGCCGCCGCCGCGATCGCTCCCGAAAACCCCGCGATGAAGGACGTCCAGCCGGAGAGGAACCCAGCTGTTTCGCCGAACGCCTCGCGCAGGTAGACATACTCCGCGCCACCTCGAGGGAATCGCGTCGCGAGCTCCGCATAGCACAGCGCGCCAGCGAGGGCGAGCAGGCCGCCTGCAAACCAGAGCGCGATCGTCAACGCCGGAGTGCCTGCAATGCTGGCCACGTACGACGGCACGGTGAAGATCCCCGCGCCGACCACGCTCGACACTATGAGCGCGGCACCGTCCATCGCTCCGAATCTTCCCGTCTTCACGATCACTTCGCACTCCGACGCGCAACGATCAGCCATTGCTGCTGCCAGTGGTCGGCCATCTTGCGATCGACGAACTTCGGGTCGGTGGACACGATCTCGAACCCCTGCGCCTCGAGATCATCACGCGCGTAGTCGAGCGCCAACGCATGATGCGATGTCTGCTCCTTGCGCGACATCTTCACCAGCGAATCCACAGGAGCATTGTCGACGATCACGAGCACGCCGCCCGGCCTGAGAGCGCGCTTTACTCCATCCAGAATCGGCACGCGCTTCGGCATCTCATGGTACGCATTCAGAATCACAACGCCGTCCAGGGTGCCGAACGGCAGCCGGGGGTCGTCCTCCTCCGCGAGGACGAGCTCAACGTTGCGCAGGGAGTCTTTCGCCAACTTCTCCGCGAGCGTTCCGAGCGCGCCGTCGCTGATGTCCACCGCGAACACGCGCCCGCTTGCGCCGACGTGCCGCGCGAGGCGGACGGAGAGCCATCCCTCGCCCGCGCCAAGATCCGCTATGCGGCTGCCGGGTTTCGCGCCGAGCGCGGCGAAGATGTCGGGCACGCGCTGCCAGTCTTCCCGGCGCACCTGTGCCGCAGCGCCGGTTGGTGTGACGGTGCCCGGTGGAGCGGCAGTTCGAGTCTGGCCGAATGCCGGGGCTGGAGAAACGAATGCAAGAGCGAAGACGAGTCGAGCCAGGTGAGTACGCATGGAATCTTCCGGATTGGGTTGACCGCAATCTCGGATCGCACCAGTCGCTCGTGGCGAGAGCGTCGTACGCGAATTGTGAGAGACTTACGGCCGCAGCCGGTACCCCACCTTGTGAACTGTGAGAATGTGCCGAGGCTCCGACGCGTCGCGCTCGAGCTTGCGGCGCAGCTCGGCGATGTGCGCATCGACGGTGCGTGTGGTCACGGAGTTGTCGTATCCCCACACCGTGCGCAGCAGCTCGTGCCGCGTGAGCGGTCTGTCCGGGTTGCCGAGCAGCTCGAGAAGGAGCTCGAACGCGCGCGGTGTGAGCGAAACCTCCTCGCCGTCGCGGCGGACGACGCGTCGCGTTGCGTCTACTTCGACGTCGCCGATCTTCCAGACTGTTCGCGCGGTTGATGTTGCAACGTTTGCGCGGCGGAGCAGCGCCTGCACACGGAGCATGAGCTCCATCACGCCGAATGGCTTCGTCACGTAATCGTCAGCGCCCGCGCGGAACCCACGCACCCTGTCGATCTCCTCCGCCCGCGCGCTCAAAATGAGAACCGGGGCATCCACGCCGCGGG
>JALYJX010000127.1 GCA_030775065.1 Gemmatimonadota bacterium
TGCCGAGCTCGTGTCCAGCGGCGGCCAGGAGATGACCGGCCTGTGGTGCGGCTGCCAGGTCGGCGCCAATGACGAAGAACGTTGCCCGTACGCTCCGGGCTGAGAGGACGCGCGCCAGGCTGTCAGCGAGCTTCGATGTCGGTCCATCGTCGAAAGTCAACGCCACTCGGCGGTCGGGCGTATCGACATGCGCGACGAGTCGGCCAAACACCTGAAAGGTGCGGGCCCGGGCGAGCTCGCGAAGCCCGGCGATCAGGACGAATGCGAGCAGAAGCCCGACACCGGCGTAGGCGATCCTCCTTTGCAATGGCCCGCGCCTTGTTTCCGTCGCGTTACGTCAATCGGTTGGACGGCTCGGCAGCCACCGGTGCACGCGCTCGCAGTAACGCTCGTAGGAGTCGCCGAACGTCGCGCGAAGAATGGGCTCCTCCGAAAGAACTGCGAACAGGTGCATGACCAACACGAACGCCGCGCTGTACGCGGCGAGCTGCCCCGACTGGTAAAACAGTGCCGCACCCGCCAGAGCCAGCGCGGCGCCGAGGTACATGGGATTGCGGAGTAGTCGGTACGGGCCAACTATGACGAGCCGCCGCGGAGGGTCGAATGGCGCGGGGGTTCCGCGTCCGATCTTCACGAAGGTGAAGATGCACCACAGCGCGAGCGCTGCACCGGCTGCTCCGACAACAATGCCGATCACCTGGGCGACGCCGACGTTCGCCGGCCTGACGATGCCCGACCATGAGAGCACCCGGGCCGGCAGGAACACGAGAAGGAAACCGATAAAGAGCGTGGAGTAGGTGATGGCCCGTAACAGCACGAACATGTCAGCCCCGAGCGCAACAGGCCATCAGCCCGCCGGCACGCAGCGCACGTCAGTCTTGACCGAGCTGGCGATGTAGCATTGCTCGTGAGACTCGTGGTGAAGTGCGTCCAGCTCTTCCGGCGTCGGCCGTTTTTCACCGCCGAACTGGACGTTTGGATGAAGCGTTACCTGCGTCATCGCGAGCTTCCCGGATGAGTCTTTTGCCAGCAGGCCAACCGCTTCGTCACGGTAGCTGTCCACGACGAAGCCGCGCCTGGCCGCGAGGAAGAGGAACATCAGCATGTGACAGCTGGAGAGGCTCGCGACGAAGGCTTCTTCCGGATCCACCGCCGCCGCGACCGAGAGTGGCAGAGGAACGACGCTGGGAGACGATGATGCCGGCACTTCGACGCCACCATCGAACAGCCACCGATGGCCGCGGCTATAACGGGAATCGGTGAAGACTGCCCCTGCGCGGCTCCATTCAACCACAGCCTTGTACTCGCTCACGAAGTGCTCTCCCTACTCGCCGTACATCTCAGTGATCAGACGTCGGAGCGTGGTGGCTTCGTCGTCTGAAAGCGTGCCAACTTTTCGGCCGAGGCGTGACTTGCTGATGGTTCGGATCTGATCGACCGCAATCTCCCCGTGCTTGCGCCCAACCCGGATTCCAAGTCGGGTTCGCCATGAAGGGTGTACCTGCGTCGTTATCGGGCAGACGGTGATCGTCTGAAGAACATCGTTGAGCGCATCGAGACTTACGATAACTACTGGTCGCGTCTTCGCCATCTCTGAGCCGCGCACGGGATCGAGCGAGGCCCATCGCACCTCATAGCGTTTCATTTCTTTCGTGGCCGCCCAGTATCGTATGCAGTTCCCTTTTCAGCGACGAGACGACCGCCCTGGACCTGCCAAGGGATGACCTCGAGGCCATCGGCCGCGAGGGTATCCCACTCGCTCCAGTCCTCACCGGAAGCCGCCATCGCGCGGGCCGTATCTTCCCAGGAAAGCTTGGGTTGGGCGGATCCCGGAGGGCGGAGAAGAATCCCATCGCTGCGCTCTTCCATGATCAGGCTCGTCCCAATTTCATAGCGCTCCAGGGTGTCGGCAGGAATGCGCACGCCTCTGGAATTGCCGATCCGCGCCACTTTCAGCTCTCTTGGCTTCATGTAATAACTGTAATTACACCGGCTCCCATCAGCAACCTTTCACCACGGCTGCGTTGTCGGCGGCCGATCGTAGAGGACTCGCGGGCACGGTTCTGGATGCGAAAGAGTGCTCTCATCTGTTTCAGAATCGACACTTCAGGAGGTTGCAATGCTGCTCATCCGCGAAATCTTTTTCTGCAAGCCGGGCAAGGTCCGCCCGATGGTCGAGAAGTCACTCGCGATGTCGAAGCTCATGGAGCAGTCGGGCATGGGCACGATGAAAGTCATGACCGACTTCTGCGCAGAGCGCTACTGGACCATCGTGTACGAGTACGACGTGCCGAGCATGCAGGCGTTCGAGGAGATGATGAAGGGTGAAGGTCAGACTCCAGAGCAGCAGAAGGAGTTCGAAAAGATCATGGAGGGCTATCATGATCTCATCGACAGCGGGCGGCGGGAGATCTACAAGATCGAGGGCTGACCGGGTGAAGTAATCGCTTCGTGCTACAGCTCCCGGGCCTCGACAACTTCACGGGCGGGCAAGCGTGTCGTCTCCAGCCTCAGGCGTCATGTTTGCAACAGGCAAGGAGGAGAATATACGGACTTCCACGCTTTCAGAGGCCACCATGAACCCCTCCAGGTGTTTTGTAGTCTTTGCCGCCTTGGCGGCGTGCGCGCCATCGGTTCAACCGGGCAGCATCCCGGGAGCACCCTCGGTCAGCACCGACCGCATCGCCGCCGATATCCGCACCGTGTCAGCGGACGCATTCCTCGGCCGCGGCCCTGCCACGCCCGCCGAGGAAATGACCGTGAACTACATTCGCGACCGTCTCCAGGCAGCGGGCCTGCAGCCCGGTGGTCCGAATGGCTCATGGTTTCAGGAGGTACCGCTCGTAAAGGCCGACATCGTCGGCGCGCCGTCGCTCACGGTCAACGTGAACGGGCAGCCGACCTCTCTCAGGCAGGGGGAGCAGATTGCCGTCCGCGCGTCGATGCAGAACGTCGACCGCGTGAACATTCAGAACGCGCCCATCGTTTTTCTTGGCTACGGCGTCCGCGCGCCCGAGCGCAACTGGGACGACTTCAAGGGAGAGGACGTACGCGGGAAAGTTGGCCTCGTTCTCATCAACGATCCGGATTTCGAGACGGGGCAGGGCGACTTCGGCGGCAAGGCGATGACCTACTACGGCCGCTGGACCTACAAGTACGAGGAAGCTGCGCGACAGGGACTCGCTGGAATGCTCGTCGTGCACGAGACCGCGCCCGCGTCATACGGCTGGGCCACCGTGAAGAACTCCAACACCAACACGATGTTCGACATCGTGCGACCGAATCCCGCAGAGGTGCATCCATTGCTCGAAGGGTGGGTTCAGAGGGACGATGTCGTGCGCTTGTTCACTGCTGTCGGTCAGGATTTCGAGGCGCTCAAGAAACGCGCGCAGACGCGTGAGTTCAGACCAGTTACGCTCGGCAACGCGACCTTCTCGGCGAGCTACCAGGTGAAGCGGGAGACGATTCGCTCGAAGAATGTGCTCGGTCGCCTGCAAGGGACGACGCACCAGGGCGAGACCATTCTCTTCGGTGCCCATTGGGATCACCTGGGCGTCGGCGCACCGGATGCGCGCGGCGACACGATTTACAATGGCGCGGTGGACAATGGCACCGGAATCGGCGCTGTGCTCGAGCTCGCGCGCGTTTTTGCCGCGGGACCGCGCACGCAGCGCTCGCTCGTCTTCGGGTTCTGGACCGCGGAAGAGAAGGGACTGCTCGGCTCGGAGTACTACGCGAGCAATCCCGTCTATCCGCTCGAGACGACTGTTGCCGGCTTCAACATCGACGCGCTGAGCCCGACGGGACGGGCGCGGGACGTGCGCGTTGTCGGCTCAGGTCAGACTGACATCGAGGACCGCCTCAAGACTGTGCTTGCCGCGACCAATCGCGTGATAACGCCCGATCCGAATCCGGAGGCCGGCTACTTCTTCCGTTCCGACCATTTCCCGATGGCCAAGCGTGGGGTGCCCATGCTGTACATGGGCAGCGGGATCGATCTGTTCACCGGTGGCACCGCGGCGGGCCGAGCAGCGGGCGAAGCATACCGGCGTGACGCGTACCATCAGCCGGCGGATGAATACAATGCGGCGACGTGGAGCCTCGCGGGCATTGCGGAGGATGTAGCTGTGCTGCACCGGCTCGGTTTGCAGATTGCCAATTCCCGGGAATGGCCGAACTATCTGCAAACGTCGGAGTTCCGCCCCGTGCGTGACAAGACCGCGGCGACGCGGAAGTAGAGTTATTCCTCGACGAATCTGTAGCTCGCCCGGGCGTCGTAATCGATGCCGGGCCGCCTTTCGGCACCAAGAACCGTGCACCGATGCCCGGACAGTGGCATTCCACGACCTGGCGCTCGTCCAGGCCGTGGAATGCGCGTGCTGCGCTCAGGCCAAAGCTTCGCTCAGAGCGTCAAACCGCTCCGCCCAGTACTGCTTGAGACGGCCTGCTGTCTCGCGATCGGGCAGCTTCGTGTGTTGCACCGCGACAGAGCTTTTCTTCGGGCCCTTCGGCCAGAATCCTACGGCGACGATGGTGCCATTGCTCCAGCCGAGCCGCATTGATTTTGGCGCGGTGGCGGTGCGCACTTTCATACCCGCCTCATCGAGCCAGCGCTTGCGGACCTTCGGGTCCTTCCACGCTTCGAACAGCTCCGTCACAGGGACATTGAACGTGCGTGACTTGCCTGCCTCGTAGGTGCCGTCGCGCCGCTGACCGCGTTCGCGCAATCCCTTGATGCGCTCGTAACCGACGGTGACGCTCTGCGACCACCATCCAGGGATCTTGTACTTCTCGTTCACCAGTCTGGCGATGTCACCGTGTGACATCTTCTCGGCGCCGTGGTAGTCGAGTGCAGTCACCCAGCGCACCCACGTGCATCCTGTCTTTTGCTTTATCACGACGTCGCTCATGCCCGCGAGCGTCGCGTAGTCTTTTGGGTCGGTTGTAGGAGGCGGCGCAGGTGCAGCGGCGGTTCTTTTTCTTGCCGCGGTCTTTCTCGTGACCTGCGCGCGGGCGGTGGTATATGCTTCGCCCGTCTTTTTCATGCGCGTGCGGACCAGGCGCTTGAGATCTTTGTTGCGAGTCATCGTGAAATCTCCTTTGGGTACACCACGGGCCACTCCCCAGCAGCGCGCCATGGTGACGCAAAGGCCTCGACGATACTCATCCGGGAGTCTGCCCCCCTTTGCCTCGCGCACGACTCCGGCTGGGGCGGAGTCTTGAGAGGTTGGGCGTGGATTGCCGCCACCAAAACGATGTTGAGTTCTGCTGAGGATGTCAAGTCAATCACCCGGTCAGGCGGTGGGTTAACACAGCAGATAATCGCGGCCCTTCGCTTGTGAGGACTGCAGATTCAGGACTTTGCGGACTCAGGACCAACGGCCATCGACGATCGACGACCAAGTGCGGACTGAGGATGAGGCGGGAAACACAGAAGTTCGCACCCCCCTCACAATTCCATTTACTTCATCGAGCGGCCCCGCTCGCGCGGAATGATCGCCAGCAACAGGCGGCGCATCTCCTCGAGGCTGTTGCGTCTCTCCTTCACCCTCGGTTCCCCGAGGACGGGGTTGGAGGACTTGTACCAGCTCATGCTTTCCCGAACCGATCCAAGGGCGTACTCGAATATTCGTGCCCGATCTTTCCCGGAGCTCCGTGAGTAGCCCTCACTGATGTTGGCCTCGATCGAGCAGACCGCTGCGTACATCTGCCCGGCAATCTCCTCTGTGATGGGCTCAGCTTGAAGGCCCTGGCATCCTCGAACGCATCGGGAATGAGCTCGGCCGCGAGCTGATACACACGCATTCGGGTGAGCGGGTCGTGCGAAGTCTCGGCTGAAACAGCCGCGTGGTGGGCCATGCTGCAAAGATGCGGATCATTCCTGGCCGACTCTCACCAATTTCCGACGTCTGGAATCCATTTCCGTCGCCGTTGGACCGAGCCCAGGCCGGCGAGGCGGAAAATTGCGGGGTATCGGAGACGTAGCGCCAGTTCGGCGATCCGCCCGTCCGCAATCCGCACTTAGTCGTCGATCGTCGATGGCCGTTGGTCCTGAGTCCGGAAGGTCCTCGATTCCGCAGTCCTACAACGCACAAGCAGTACGTTACAACCTGAAACTGACACACTGCTCGCTGGGATGCCCGGCCTGGCTTCAACCATCAGGCGACAAATACCGTTGCCGCAGGACCTTCATGTGATGGGTGACGTGACCGGCCGCGATGTAAGCCAGCGCGCGCACGGTGAAGGGATTTTCACTTGCAATGCCCCTGCGTTCCCACGCCGCCGCCGGAAGATTATCGAAGAATGTCAACGTTGCGGCGCGGACAGCAGCGAATTCTTCGATGTGGCTGCTCCAGGACCGCTCATGGGCGCCGGCCGCCGAGGCCGCTATGTCTTGATCGAAGCTGGGCATCGGAGTGTCGAAGCCCCGTGCAAACCAGAAAGCCCGCGACATGAAAAGGCGTTCGCAATCATTAACGTGGCCGACAACCTCGCGGATGCTCCACTTGTCGGAGGCGTAGCGATGCAACGAGCGGTCGTCGGTAATATCACGCAGCAGCGCAAGCGTTTCCGGCAGCTGGGCGTGGAGTATCTCGCAAATATCTCCCGCCGGCACCTGATCGATGTACGTGAAGTAATACTCGGCCGCCTCGCTGCGATCGGGGATCGTCGTCATGCTTGATTATTGTCGATATTTCCGGTTCTCGCTACTTCACCGCGTGTTTTCCCGTAACTCGATGGGCGCAGAATGATACAGAACTGGGTGCCTCTGCTCACGATAGTCGCGTCATTGCTGCTTGTCCTCACCAGCGCGCTCAACTTTTCTGTGTTTCTCAGGCAGCTTCGCGCCTCGAGGGAGCAGCTCGAAACAGCTCGGCGCCAGCTTGAGAGCGCCCGGCAGGGGCCGGAGATACTGCTCGTTCAGCGAGCGATGTCGGAGACGTCCGATCACCTCAAGACCCTCATCGACAGGCCGTATCTGCGTCCCTACTTCTATGACAACAAGGCATGGGCCGAGGGCGACAAGGCCAGCCTCGACGAAGTGAAGGCGATGGCAGAGATGATCCTGAACAACTTTGCCTCGGCGATCATTCATTCCGCCGCGTTTCCGCAATACCCCGTGCGCAGCGTCGAGCAGACCATTCGCTTCCATCTGCGGCAGAGCCCGGCCATGCGGGAGTTCCTGATGGAGGGCTTCGAGCACTATCAGCTCGCCGGTCTTGCTCTCCTGTGTCTCAAGAACGAATCGAAAGCAGAAACGGAAAGAGATCTTGCCGCCCTGATAGCGGCATCACCGAGGGATGTGCGGGAGCGAGCGCGGCGCGAGCGTCTTCTTCAATACCTGAGATCGACAAACGAGACTGATGCGATCGAGCTGGCGAAACACAGCCTGAGCGCGACTGAAGACCATCCTGAATTCTCCGTCAGAAGCCTGCCTGCCGAAGTCACCCATTGACCCTGTCCTGCTCATCAAATGCGCCAGTTACAACGAGACCTGTACCAACAGTTGCGCGTCGAAGCGATCGAGACGCGCGAGCGAATCGCCGCAATGGTGCGGCCGCTCGATCTGGCGAAGCTGAACGAGCATCCCGAGCCGAACGGATGGAGCGTCGGCCAGGTCCTCGAGCATCTCTGCGTGGCCGATGAGAGATATGAAGCGCCGCTTGCCGCCCTGCTGGCCAGCGCGCGCAAGGATGCGGGCGCGCCCGCGCGAGAGTGGAAGCCCTCGTTCATCGGCGGCCTCATTGCCGGCGGGCTCCTAAAGCCCAGGCCGCTCAAGTCTCCCAGGGTATTTCGACCCGGACCAACTCCGCGCAACGGCGTCGTGGAGGAGCTGCTTGCGCGCGAGATGAATTTCGTGAAGGCGATGGATGACGCCGCGTCATTGGATTGGCGGGCGCTGCGAATCAGCTCGCCGGCTTTGCCCTCGTGGGCCCCGAAGATGAATCTCGGCGACGGGTTCCGCATCCACATCGTACATCTCACGAGGCACTCGCATCAGATCGAACGACTTGTCGCGAAGTTGTGAGCCGAACGACTCGGCAGTCTGTTGTCAGGCCCTCGAGAACTTGAGATGCGCGACGCGCGGCGCAGCGATTGTGCGCACGAGCTTCAGCCCGTGAAGATCGGCGCCGACATTATCGAACAGCCGCTCACCGCTGCCGAGTAGCGTCGGCACGAGGCTGATCTCCATCTCGTCGACGAGCCCGCGTGTGAGATATTGCTGCGCCGCACTGGCTCCGCCGGCGAGCGATACATCCTTGCCGTTCGCGGCTCGCCGCGCCTGCTCGAGTGCCGCGTCGATGCCTTCAGTGACGAAGGTGAACGTCGTGCCGCCTTCGAGCTCGAGCGGCTCGCGAGCGTGATGCGTGAGCACGAAAACCGGGTGGTGATACGGCGGGTTGTCTCCCCACCAGCCATTCCACGGTTTCGAGGGATCCCAGGGGCCGGGGTGCCCGCCGAACATGTTGCGACCCATGACGGTGGCTCCGATGCTGGCGAGCGATTCCTCGACCACCCGGCTGCTCTCGTTGATTTCTCCGCCTTCCTCGCCGTGCATGGCTTTCCAGGCCTTGAGTGGAAACGCCCACTGGTGCAGGCGCATGCCGCCGATTCCGAGCGGATTGTCAACGCTCTGGTTGGGACCGGCGACGAAGCCGTCGAGGGACATTGAGATCTTCAAGCGCAGCCTGGACACGCATTACCTCCATGGAAACGGGACAGCCGCCGCGAGCCACGATTCTTCGCTAACCCGCCCCGCGCGGGAAATCGCGCGCAATAGCAATCGATGCGCGCAGGAAACCCGCGAGGAGCGGGCCATGAACCACAAGCGCCGCCGGCAGGACGGTCAAAAAAGCACCGGAAGAGATCCAGGATTCTCGTCGGCCACGAATCACAACGAGAGCTGAAGTAGGAAGCGTGAGAAGGAGAGCAGTCAACAATCCGGGCATATACGCGCGAAACACGACGGTCAGAGCCATGTGTGCAAGAGCGTTAAGGCCGATCAACGCCGCAAAGACGAGCATCGTGTAGGAGCTGCCCGGTGCTTCCGGTCTCCGTGAGGCAAACATTGCTGTAATGACACCCAGAGCGGTAACGACCAGGAGACTGAACCGCAGCTGCGGAACTTCAATGCCCGTATAGAATGCGCGGAGGAATGCTGGGGCGCTGGTCTGCATCAGCTCGAGCATCCGGGGCGCGGCAATGGCCTCTTCGAGGTTGTGCAATGCGAACACCGAAGCGACGAGCAGATACCAGAAGCGTCGCGTATCCACCGTCAGGCCTTGCTGGTGCTGCTGTCAGGCAACCCGTTAATCCTCGTGGCGTAACTCCGCGATACGTGCCTTCACGAGTCGCTTCACGAGCCCTGGTGGTGGCGGCTCGGTGAGTGGAAATCGGATCGTCCCCTTCGATACCTCATATCCCTCGAGCTCGGCCGCATTGGCGCGTTTGATCGCCGCCGTTATCGGGTAAAGGCTGACGTGATTTTTCCAGGCTGCGTACCATAGGAGTGCCTTCCCGTTGAGTCTGAAGCCCGGGATCCCGTAGCTG
>JALYJX010000128.1 GCA_030775065.1 Gemmatimonadota bacterium
CCACGGTCCATTCCAGCAACCGGGCGTCATTCTCTTCGGAGCGTGGCGCTCCCGTCGCCCAGGTGTTGGTCCCCAGATGGTGGTGGTAGCCGCCGGCTCCGAGAAAAAGTGCGCCGGGATAGCTCCATACCATCTTGTCGAAACCGAGCCCCGCGTGGTAGAACGCCTCGGCCTCGGCAATGTCCGCAACGTGCAGGTGAACGTGGCCGACCTTCGTGTGAGCCGGCATTCCGCTCCATGGAACATCGCCCGCTGCCTCGACAAGGCTCTGAACGTCGAGCGGATCGGTGGCCATCGCGAGCTGTCTTGCCTCGTGCTTCCAGGTATTCCTGTCGCGGTCTGCGTAAACCTCGATGCCGAGACCGTCGGGGTCCGTGAGATAAAGCGCCTCGCTCACGAGGTGGTCCGACATTCCCGCGTACGCCCCAATGCTGGAGAGGTGCGTGACGAAGCGACCCAGCGACGCCCTGTCGGGAAGCAGAATCGCGTAGTGATACAATCCAAGGCGCCCGCGGCGTGGAACAGCGCGCGCTCCCGGCAGCTCGTGCAGCTCGATGAGAACCGTGTCATCGCCCTGCGCGGCCAGCGAGGCGCGACCGCTGGACTGCGCGACCACCCGCAACCCGAGGACCTGCTGATAGTAATCCAGCGAGCGCGCGAGATCGGCGACCTGCAGGCGCACTGGTCCAAGCCGCGTGTCGTTTGGCAAGCGGTATGCTTTCGGGGCAATACCGTAAGGAAGATCGTTGCGCGTTGTCGGCGTCTCAGCCGTGGAGCCGCCGATGTCTTTGGTTTCTGACGTTTTCATATTGATTGCCTCTCTCGCGCTTTGGCGAGGAGTGTGATGAGTGTTCGAAGCTCTGCCCGAGTCATATGTCCGAGCTGTTGCTCGTGCGCCTTCGCGATCGGCGCGTCGAGTTTCTCGACCAGCGCGAGGCCCGTCCCGGTGATGCGACTGTTCACCATGCGCCGATCGGCTGAGTCACGCTCACGCCCAACGAGTCCGGCCTCTTCCATCCTGTCGAGCAATCGCGTGACGTCGGGTACCTGAGAGATCAGCCGCTCACGAATGTCTTCGCGACAGAGCCCGCCCGGCCCGGCACCCTTCAGAATTCTGAGAACGTTGTATTGCGTCGGTGTGATGTCGAAGGGCTTGAGTGTTTCGATGATCGCGTAGCCAAGCACAGCGTCGGTGCGGTGGATGCTGAGCATCGCCTCCTGCTCGAGACTGTTGAACGGCTTCGACTGTTTGATTTCGTCTTTGAGCTTTATGGTCATGATGTAATATATGTGTTATAACACGCGAATGGAACGGATTCGACGAATGAACCGATCAGGGACTCCCCCAGAAGCCCCTTGTTCACACTCACGTGCTCCTGATCCGTCCCATCTATCGGATCAGTTTTCTCTCTTGACCGATTTCGGGATCGCTCCTATCGTCGAATTCGGAACGGCTCGTTCTCAGTACGGTAGAACTGAAGGCAGCGACAACGTGACCCGCGGGTCGACCGCTCGTCTGTCAAAGGCAGAGGAGCATCCATCGACCCGTTCGTTTTTTCTTTTATCCGACACCAATGAGAATCACCGCTCTTTGCCCGATTGCCGCCGCCATTGTCGTTACTGGATGCGTTCAGGACCTCTCCGGCCCGCCGCCCAGCGAGACGATCCCACTAAGGGCCACGATCACCGCCGATAACAGGTGCACCGTCGAGACGCTTGGCAGGACGTATACATCAATCGGACAGGTGCGCGGAGCAATTCTGCCCACGTTCATCGGCTCGCTGGAAAGCAGCGGCTTTCATGCCGTAGGGTGCTGGGTCGCCATGAGCGATGGCACTGATGGAGATTTCGTCATCACGTTCTCCGGCAATTCGTTTCAGAAGCCGTTCGAGCCGGGCAGTTATCTTCCGCGCTTCGAGCCGCCTTTTGGCTCGTCCGAAAAGCTGGCCAGCGTCAGCTTCCGGACGGTTGCGCTGCAGAACGAAAGGCTCAAGACGATCGACCAATCGAAGGGCGCGGTAACGATCGAGGTGGGTCCGGGAGGCGTCAAGACGATTCGCGTTGACGTGACCGTTGTCAAATACGAAGGCTGACGGCGCGCGCGAGCCTCATGGTCCAACGGGACATCCAAAAGCCCTGATCCGACGATCGGGGCTTTTTTGTGGAACGGATGTGGCGGATTCAGCTGATTTAGCGGATCTTACTGATTAACCGCCCGGATTGGGCGTTGCCTTCACTGCTCGGGGGGAGTCATTCAAAGATGACGTCCCCCCTCTTTCGTGGCGCTGCGACGTTATCTGGAGTCGTTGCGGCGCTGATTGTTCTCGAGCTCGGCCTCAGGCCGCTGGCCACGCCAGATCTGCCTCCATTTGCCCGGCCGGCCGTGGACGCTTTGGACGCGCCGGTTGTCAGCACGCGCCAGCTCGAGGAAGGAATCGCCGAGGCTAACTTCTCCGCGGCCGGCGCTCGTCTAACGGGGAATCCGACGTTATCCGGCGCGCCGCTCATCGTGGTTCTCGGGGACTCTCACGTTGTCGCCCGCGAGATCAGCGACGGTGAGACAATGGGTGCCTGGATCGAGCGGCTCGCGCGCCGCGAGCGCTACTTTGTCAACGTTCGCCAGTATGGGTGGCGCGGCGCTTCTCCTCCGCGGTACCTGCTCGTTGCTGGTGAAGTGCGCGACCGGTGGCGGCCCGCGCAGATCGTAGTGATTCTCGACGGCGACGACCTCGGCGCCGACCCGCTCAATCGCCGGTTTCCCCGGATGCGAATCGGGCACGACGATGCTGTGGAGCTCGTTCACTCACCGGATGCGAACCCCGACACCGCTATAAGTGGGCAGCGCTTCACGGTCGCGATGCTTGCACGCATCAGATGGCGTCGTGTCCTCGAGCGGGCGCCGAAGAATCTGCGGGCGTTTCTCAACGCGCCTGTCGAGCACCGCGGACCGGCACCGACGCCGGAGATGATCGCCGCGGTTCCGCGTGCTGCGGTTAAAGCTCTGGCGAAGGCGTACGGGCCTGGTCTGCTGATTGTCTATACGGCGGACGTGCGAGTCAGAGGAGGTGAGCGGGCCGATCCGGGAGAGGAGCGATTGGTCGCGGCCTGCGCTCAGCATCAGGTTCGGTGCGTGTCGATGCGGGAGACGATGCTCGCGTCGCGTCGCGCGGGCCACGTTGTGAGAGGGTTCCAGACAACGACGCTTGGCGTCGGCCACCTCAACTCCAAGGGGCACGAGCTGGTCGGGCGGGCGATATGGAGTGCAGTCCGTCCTCAGCTGAAGAGGAGCACGGTCCAGGTCGCAGACCGATAGGGAGATGCTTTTCATCTCCTGGGAATTCGTCGCCTTTCTCGGGCTTGTGCTGGCGGGGCTGCGTGTCATGCCTACGCGGGAATCGAGGCAATGTCTTCTTCTGATCGCCAGCGCCGTTTTTTACGGATCACACACGCCCTGGCATCTGCTGGTTCTCGCCGCGCCAGCCCTGATTGACTTCGCGTGCGCCGCGCGGATCGAAGACACCGAAGATCACGCCACGAGAAAGCGATGGCTGATACTGAGCCTCGTCTCGAACCTGGGGCTGCTCGCCTACTTCAAGTACGCTGACTTCTTTGCCGACACGATCGCAGAGCTCCTCGGTGTCTCTACGATACCACTCGGACTCGCACTGCCGCTTGGCAGCTCGTTCTTTGTCTTCAAAACTCTGAGCTACACGATCGACGTCTACCGCCGCGAGATACCGGCGTGCCGGAGCATTTGGCGTTACACGATGTTCGTGTCGTACTTCCCGGAGCTCGTCGCGGGTCCGATTGTCCGCGCGTCGGTGTTCCTGCCGCAAATGGACCGCAAGCTCGAGCCGTCTCGTGAGCGCACAATGGTCGGACTGCAGCTCATTCTCCTCGGTGTAACGAAGAAGCTCTTCATCGCCGACCGGCTGGCGACGCTGGTGAACCCGGTTTTTCTGGCGCCCGAAGCCTATTCGCAGTTCACCGTTATCTCAGCGGTGGTGGCGTATTCGCTTCAGATCTACTGCGACTTCTCGGGATACTCGGACATTGCCATCGGCGTGTCGAGGATCATCGGCTTCGATCTCCCCGAGAACTTCAACATGCCCTATATCGCCAAGTCGATCACTGAATTCTGGCGGCGCTGGCATATCACGCTCTCGCAGTGGCTGCGCGACTACCTGTACGTTCCGCTCGGAGGAAATCGGAAGGGTGCTCGTCGCACATACATCAATCTCATGCTCACTATGGTGCTCGGCGGGCTATGGCACGGAGCGGCGTGGACATTCGTTGTGTGGGGCCTGCTGCATGGAGTCGGGCTTGCCGTTCACAAGATCTGGGCACAGGAGGTATCGCAGGGGCGTCGGCCATTTCACGGCGTTGTCGGATGGCTCGTGACGTACGCGTTCGTCTGCGTCGGGTGGGTGTTCTTCCGCGCGTCCGATTTCGGGACGGCAATGCTGATGCTGCGAAAGATCGTCGGCCTCGAGCCGGGGGGAGCGAACTGGGTTTATCTCCCGCTTCTGCTGATCGTCCCGCTGGTTGTCGCCGCGCACGCAGCCGGCGTGTGGATTGGAGCGCAGGAGAAGCGAACGAAGACTTCGCCGGAGAAATGGGTTCCCGCTCCAGGCTTTGCGTCGCGGATATACGATGCGGCGGCCGGCATAGCTCTCCGTCCGCACCACGCGTCCGGTCTCTACATGCTCCTGCCGCGTCCGGGGTTCGTGAGCGCATTCGTGCTGACCGTGTGGCTGCTCGGATTATTTCTCTTCTCGCCGGTGCACACGCGGCCATTCATCTACTTCCAATTCTGATCGCGGCATCGCTCGGCTGGTCCCCCTTTTGTTAGCGTCCTCGTGTCACTGTGTCTCGGTATCAAGCTCACAAATCTTTCCGAACACGGAATTTTCCCCAATGAATCGGCGGCACTTTTCGAGCTCACGACGTGTAGGACATTCGTGCCCATGACAAAGCTCAAGATGACCGCGATGCTAGCGCTCGCGATTCCGCTCCTCGTCGTTCCCTACGACTTCTCGCGAGCGCTCAAAAATCCCGTCACCGAAGTCGGTGACGCGATTACTGCTGCATCCGACCAGATCGTCAGCAACGTTCAGCGCACGAGCTATCTCGGCTTCGACACCTACTCATATCCTGGTGACGAGGCCATGCGCGCCTGGCGGGACGAGAGTGTTCCGTATGAGTGGGTCGGCTACTACCTGCCGTCGCCTTGCCACAGGAGCGACTCGTGGTCGGGTACGCGGGAAAAGCTCACCTCCATGGGCTGGGGACTCGCCGTGATTTACGTCGGGCAGCAGACGTGGGCCAAAGTCCCCCCAAAGAAAATCGTCACGACGAAATACGTCACGAAACGGGTCAAGGTCACCAGTCGACGCAACGGCAAGCGTGTCACGAGATACGTTCGTAAGCGCGTGCCGGTCAAAGTCGTGACGTATGCGCGCGCGAAACAGGGATCGAACTGCTCGACCCGTTTCGTAAGCGGCGCGCGAGGGCATATCGACGCACGCGACGCAATTACACGCACAGCAGCTGAAGGATTCCCCAGGGGCAGCGTCATATTCCTCGACATCGAGCGTATGGACTCGGTCCCCAAGTCGATGCGCGACTATTACAAGTCATGGACGGCAAGCGTTCTCGCCGACGGCCGCTACCGCCCGGGGTTTTACACACACAATCACAACGCGAAGCTCGTGTGCCGCGATGTTTCGCAGGTGTTCGTCGCCGCGGCGATTTCGGCTGAGCCGCAATTCTGGATTGCCGGCTCGCGCGGATTTTCCGAGGACAGCGAGCCGCACGAGGTAGGGCATTCGTTCGCCAACGTCTGGCAGGGCGTCCTCGATGTTGTGCAAACACACAACGGCGTGAAGCTTCCGATCGACATCAACGTGGCCAGCGTGCCGTCACCCTCCTCGCACGAGTACGCTCTGACCGACTAGTTCAAGGCTGGCAGGATGCCGCATATTTCAAAATGCGGCCCCGCCAGTCCGGTCTCCGATGGGTTGGGATTTGGAGACAACTATTTCTCCAGCAGTTTCTGGATGAGAAAAGTTGACTGACGCCAACATTTCGCGAGCGACTAACCGCTGGACGGACGACGTCAAATGAGATCGCGCGATCCGGCCGGCTCGCCGCATCAGGGACAGCCCGTCCAAACCGCGGGCGCGACGCTCGGATCCGCCAAGGCCGCAATGGTGATGCTGCATGGTCGCGGCGCGACAGCCGAAAGCATCCTGACACTCGTCCAGGCGCTCGACACGTCGGGCTTTGCTTATCTCGCGCCGCAGGCAGCGGGGAATACCTGGTATCCGAATTCCTTCCTGTCTCCTATTGCTTCCAACGAACCCGGAATCGCTTCGGGATTGGCGGCGATCGACGACCTGCTGAAGCGAATTGTGGACGCCGGCATTTCCCTCGAGCGAACGATGCTGCTCGGATTCTCACAGGGCGCCTGCCTTTCGCTTGAGTACGCTGCCCGTCACGCGCGACGTTATGGCGCCGTAGCAGGTCTGAGCGGCGGCCTGATTGGCCCGGACGACACGCCTCGGGACTATCCCGGATCCTTCGACGGCACTCCAATCTTTCTCGGATGCAGCGACGTGGATTTTCACATTCCCGCGCAACGCGTTCACGAAACCGCGCGCGTCCTTCGGAAAATGGGAGCCGAGGTTACGATGAAGCTCTATCCCGGAATGGATCACATCGTCAACGAAGATGAAGTGCAGAAAGTGCGCGAGATGATGGCTGCTGTTCTCGCCGGCCAGTAGATGCGATTCACATTCGACGCGCTTCCGACGCGCGTCGTTTTCGGCGCCGGCTGCTTTTCGCAGCTCGCCGAGGAAGTCGACAGGCTGGAGGCGAAGGCGGTTCTCCTGGTCGGGAGCCGCGGTCGAGCCAATCTCCTCGAGCGCGCGAAGGAGCTGCTCGGGGAAAGAATCGCGGGGACTTTCGACGAGGCGGTGATGCATGTTCCGGCGGAAGTCGCGGAACGTGCGCGACATCAGGCCGAGACGACACTAGCCGATTCGATTGTGTGCATAGGCGGCGGCTCGTCGATCGGTGTCGCAAAGGCCGTCGCGGTCACAACGAGCCTTCCCATTGTCGCCGTCCCCACCACTTACAGCGGATCGGAGGTCACTCCGATCTGGGGTTTGACGAAAGACGGAATCAAGGAGACCGGACGCCATGCGCGAGCCCAGCCGCGAACGGTGATCTACGATCCGGAGCTGACGTTGAAGCTCCCGGTCTCAGTCTCAGCGGCCAGCGGGATGAACGCGATCGCGCACTGCGTCGAAGCTATGTATGCCGCGGACGGCAATCCCGTGACAGCATTGATGGCCGAGGAAGGAATACGGTCGCTGGCCTCCGCACTGCCCTTACTCGTGACGGCGCCCGAGGATCTCGCCGCGCGAACGCTGGCCCTGCACGGAGCGTGGATGGGAGGAACAGTGCTCGGCATGGTGCAGATGGGACTGCATCACAAGCTCTGTCACACGCTTGGCGGGAGCTTCGACCTCCCGCATGCAGAGACTCACGCAGTTCTTCTTGCGTACACAGCGGAGTACAACGCTCCTGCGGCTGCCGAAGCGATGTCACGGATCGCCGGCGCGCTGGGAGCTTCCGACGCGCCTGCGGATTTGTTCGAGCTCGGCCGGCGACTTCCTGTGCCTCGATCACTCGCAGAGCTCGGAATACGCGAGGAGGATCTGGAGCGCGCGGCCGCGATTGCCGTCGAGCGACCGTACCCGAATCCGAGGCCGGTTACTCGCGAGGGCGTCTTGTCGATTCTGCGGAAGGCATTCGTGGGTGATGCGATCAAAAGCACACGCTAGTGGCGGGAGCTTTTTCAGCGAGAGCCGTCTAGCTGCTGACAAAGCTGACCGTTCGTTTGGCGTCAAGCCGAACTGCGGTTTCCCATGCCCCGAAGGACGAACGGTCAGTGTCGCAGGCGGCTAATAGGCTCTTGCTGCGAGGCTCCCGCTACTAGCGTGTGCTGTTCGTCTTTTGTTTTGCAGAATGCGCGAGCCGGTTGATGAGCACGGCAGCTCGCACGGTCGCTCGCGGGATCGACTTCAGGTTGACCGTCTCGTCCGGAGTGTGCCCCGCGTTGCCGACCGGTCCGAGACCGTCGAGCGCATCGACGTAGCTCGCCACGAACGAGATGTCGCCCGCGCCACGAAGCCCCGGGTCCAGTGCTTCAGTCGGTCCCATGCCCAGCGCGCGAGTCACCGTGTCCAGCGTCGCAAGAAGCGAATAGTTCCCGGGAGTCGGAGGCATTGGCGGTGACTCCACCGAGAACGTGATCGTCGCTGAGGTTCCTGCGAGATTCTTTGCCACGATCTCTCGCATCCGGCTTCGTGCTTTCTGGAGCTGGTCGAGTGTCAGGAACCTCAGGTCTCCCTGCACCTGAACCGTCCTGGAAATGATGTTGAGCTTCCCCGAGGCGGTTCCCGTATTGAGGGTCGTATCGTACGTCACGTTCGTCCCGCCGACGATCACGCCGGGATTGAATGTCAGGTACTGCTCGCCCGCCATCGTCTCACGAAAGGCGTTGAGGATTCGCGCCGTCTCGTAAACGGCGCCGTAACCGGAAGCCGCCGAGAAGATTCCCTGTGAGTGCGACGGCTTGGCGCTCACGGTGAGCAGCCACGAGCTCCACCCGCGCCGCGCGACCGTCGCTTTCCCGGCATCCTCCTCGAATGCGAGGACTGCATCGCTCCGCTTTGCGGCGTCAATCAGGGCGGCTCGCGAAACGCTGAACGGCTCGCCCGCAAGCTCTTCGTCGCCCATCAGAGCGACGATGATGTCCGTGTCATCGAGCGTTCCAGCTGCCGCCATGGCCTTCAGTGCATAAAGAATGACCGCATCGCCGCCCTTCATGTCGCTCGAGCCGGCCCCCTTCGCCGTGGAGTCGTTGAGAATTGTCCATTTCTGCCCCTCTCCCTCGAACACCGTATCGAGGTGACCGAGAAGGAGCAGCCGCCGGCTTTTCCTCGGTTTGCGCGCCTTGTGCTCGGCGAACAGATGACCCGCGCGCTTCACTGAGTCAGGGAGAGAAACCCAGCGCGTCTCGAATCCGAGTGAACGAAGCTCGCGCGCGAATTCCTCGCCCACTGCGCGGACGCCGGCGTGATTCATCGTCCCGGAGCCGATGTCGACCACGCGTCCGAGAAACGCGATCTGCTCGGCGACGTGCTGCTCCACGTAGCTCTGCATCCTGCGCTCGGCGGGAGAGAGTGACTGCCCCGCAGCGGCAAACGGAGAAACGATCAGCAGAAGTGCGATCGATCGTATTACCAGTGACGTAGCCGGCATCTGATTCAATGTGTGGAAGAAGTGCTCGAACAATTCAGCACGGCTCGTGTCAGCGCAAGCTCCGGCGCTCGGCGAGGCAGGATCGCTAGATTCCGCACATCATGGCTCCTGAACCGTCGAAGAAGATCAACTACAGCAGGGCGTGGGCTGAGGCGCGAGAGCTCGTC
>JALYJX010000129.1 GCA_030775065.1 Gemmatimonadota bacterium
GATGCCGTCCATCAGCTACTCGTCGATGGGGCTCGACATGGCCGACATGAACAACGACGGCTGGCTTGACATCTATGTCACGGACATGCTGCCGGAGGACGAGTACCGGCTCAGGACGACAGGCGCGTTCGAGAACTGGGATACCTATCAGACCAAGCTGAAGAACGACTACCACCACCAGTTCACGCGCAACATGCTCCACCTGAACAACGCAAACGGGACGTTCAGCGAGATCGGTCAGATGGCCGGTGTGGCGCGAACGGACTGGAGCTGGAGCGCGCTCATCGCGGATTTCGACCTCGATGGGTTCAAGGACATCCACGTCACCAATGGAATCGCGAAGGATCTGACGTCGCAGGACTACATTGCGTTCCTCGCGAATAGGGAGACGATGGCTGCGGCGGCCCGAGCGAAGCGGATGGATTTCATCGGGCTGGTGAAGGCGATGAGCTCGACCAAGCTTCCGGACTACGGGTTCCGCAACAATGGCGACCTCACCTTCTCGAACGAGAGCGCCGCCTGGGGACTGGACACGCCGGCGTTCTCCAACGGCGCCGCCTATGGCGATCTCAACGGCGACGGCGCGCTCGATCTGGTTGTGAACAACGTCAACGACGAGGCCTTCATCTACAGGAACGACGTCCGCACGTTGTCGAAAAACGGGTATCTCCAGGTGAATCTCGAGGGCGACGCAGATGGCGCGAACCGATTCGCCATCGGAGCGAAGGTGACGGTGCACGCCGGAGGAAGGATTTTCTTTCAGGAGATGATGCCCTCCCGAGGGTTTCAGTCGAGTGTTGACTACGTCCTGACGTTCGGGCTGGGGCGGCTCGAAAAGATCGACTCGGTCGTGGTCGAGTGGCCCGACGGGCGAATGAGCACCACAAGAGACGTCACGCCCAACCAGCGCCTTGTCATTCGACAAGCGGGTGGTGGCGGCGCGGCGGGCGCATCAGCGCCACTTGAGACGAGAGAGGCAAAGCCTGCTGTCGCGCCGCTCTTCACCGATGTTACGGAGCGTATCGCACTCGACTTCATGCACCGCGAGAACGCGTTCGTGGATTTCGACCGCGAGCGCCTGATCCCCAAGCTGCTTTCGACGGAAGGCCCGTTCATGGCTGTCGGCGATGTGAACGGTGACGGACTTACTGACGCATTCATCGGCGGGGCGAAAGGCCAGGCGGGTCAGCTCTTGATTCAGCAGCGCAATGGCCGATTCATCGCCACCAACCAGGCCGTCTTCGAGCAGGACAAGATCTCGGAGGACTTGGGCGCCGTTTTCTTCGACGCCGACGGAGACGGCTCGCCCGATCTCTACGTCGTGAGCGGCGGCAACGAGTTCTCCGACCTGGCGCCCGCTCTACAGGACCGGCTGTACCTGAACGACGGGCGCGGAAACTTCCGGCAGGCGGTCGGCAATCTTCCCGCCGAGAGCGTCAGCGGGTCACGCGTTGCCGCGGCCGATTTCGATGGCGACGGGGATGCCGATCTCTTCGTTGGAGGGCGAGTAGTGCCCGGCCGCTACGGCATCGACCCGGCAAGCACGCTCCTCAGGAACGATGGACGCGGTCGCTTTGCCGATGTAACAAAGCAACTGGCGCCCGAGCTGGCCAATATCGGCATGGTGACGGACGCGCTCTGGCAGGATGTGAATTCAGACGGTCGCGTGGATCTTGTTGTCGTGGGCGAATGGATGCCGGTCACCGTTTTCCGCAACAGAGGCAACGGCAGACTCGAGCGTGTGGCCACACCGGGACTCGAGAAGAGCCACGGCTGGTGGAACCGGATCGTCGCTGGGGATTTTACCGGGGACGGCCGCATGGATTTCGTCATCGGCAACCTCGGGCTCAACACGCGCCTCCAGGCGACCGCGAGCGAGCCGGCCACGATGCACGTGAAGGACTTCGACAGGAACGGCTTCGTTGAGCAGATCATCTCCTATTTCAACCACGGGCGCAGCTACCCGCTGCCGCTGCGCGACGATCTCATCAAGTCGCTGCCGTTCCTCAAGGCGCGCTACCTCAACTACGAGCAGTACGCGCGGCAGACCATAACGGACATATTTCCGGCCGCCGATCTTGCCGATGCGGTGCTCAAGCAGGCGCACACCTTCGAGACATCGCTGGCGAAGAACAACGGCGACGGTTCTTTCACTCTCGTTCCGCTGCCACACGAAGCGCAGTTTGCCCCAGTGTACGGGATTCTCGCCAACGACTTCGATCGAGATGGAAAGCTGGACCTGTTGCTGGCTGGAAATTTCGATGGCGTGAAGCCGGAGATCGGGCGCATGAGCGCGGGCTACGGCCTGTTCCTGCGCGGGGACGGGAAAGGGAAGTTCGCTGCCGTTCGATCGCTCGACAGCGGATTCTCCGTGCCGGGACAGGCGCGCGACATTCAACGGATCCGCACGGGACAGCCCGGCGGCGAACTGTACGTGGTGACGCGCAATAATGATCGCCCTCTCGTATTCCGCTCCGCGCGGAGGGCGGAAGCGGCTCGGGCCGTGGCACGAGCGGGAAGTTCCGCTCAGTGAGTTGGTTTTTTGGTCTTGATGATGATTACGCCGTTGGCGCCTCGCACGCCGTACATTGCCATGCCGGCGGCGTCCTTCACTACCTCGATAGATTCAATGTCGCTTGGCGAGATGCCCTTGAGGCCACCGTCCGGTCCGGCCAGGATGGAGACGCCATCCAGAATGTACAGCGGTTCCTTGTTGCCAATGATTGTCGTGGTGCCCCGGATGCGGACAGCCAGGCCGCCGTCAGAAGTCCGAGAAATCCAAACCCCGGGGAACTTTGAGGCCAGGAGCTCTTCGAGCGGCATGGACGGTGTGCGCTCGATGTCTTCCGCCGTCACGCTGGTGCCCGCGGGACCGTCCTGCGAACCCGCAGCACGCGGCTCGCGTGAGCTCGAAGAGGCGCAGGCGGAAGCGAGTCCGACAAGCAGGACGAACAGGACCAGGGAGTAAGCTCTCATGAATCGGAGAACGGAAATGGATATGTGGATTCGCTGCATAAATCGCTCCCTGATGACAGGCGTCATCTGTACCGCGCTGAGCGCGGGAAGCGCCCTGGCTCAAGGCACTCCCACCGGCCTTCGGGTCGCTTCCCCCGATTCCAGAAATAACGTCGTAGTGGAGATTCGCAATGGGAATCTCTTCTACAGCCTTCAGCGGGACGGTCGAGCCGTTCTCCTGCCGTCTCTCATGGGGTTCGAGTTTCGCGGGACAAAGCCACTGCGTGACAGTCTGCGAATTGTCGAGAGCACGAGAAAAGCGGTCAACCAGACCTGGACGCAGCCGTGGGGCGAGGTATCGCGAGTTCGGGATCACCACAACGAGCTCCGCGTCTCCGTTGCCGAAGGTGTCGCCCCTGGGCGAAAATTCGACGTGGTATTCCGCGCGTTCAACGACGGCATCGGCTTCCGGTACGAGTTCCCGGCGCAACCGGCCCTCGGCGAGTTCGTGATCCTCGAAGAGCTGACGGAGTTCACGCTGGCGGACAATGCGCGCTCATGGTGGATCCCTTCGAACCGTCCGAGGCTCGACCGCTCGGAGATGCTTTATTCGTCGTCTCCCGTGAGCGTGATGGATAGCGTGCAGACGCCTATCACAATGGAGACGACCGACGGCCGGACGTTCATCGTTCTTCACGAGGCAAACCTCGTCGATTACGCGAGGATGAATATCAAAGGCCCTTACATGGACAACCGTACGCTCCGCGTGGCGCTTGCACCGTTTGCCGGGGGCGACAAGGTTCGCGGTCGGACGCCGTTCGTGACACCGTGGCGGACCCTCCAGCTCGCGGATCGCGCCGTGGATCTCGCGCCCTCGGTGCTCGGCTTGAATCTGAATCCACCGAATGTTCTCGGAGACGTGAGCTGGATCAAGCCGATGAAGTACATCGGAATCTGGTGGGGCATGCACATCAACACGATGACGTGGCACTCCGGGCCGAAGCATGGCGCGACCACCGCAAATACGAAGCGTTACATCGATTTCGCGGCGGCCAATGGACTCGGTGGCGTGCTCGTCGAGGGCTGGAACGTCGGGTGGGACGGCGACTGGATAAAGAACGCAAACGCCTTTTCGTTCACGAAGCCCTATCCGGATTACGACCTCCCGGGGCTCGCGGCGTACGCGAAGCAGAAGGGCGTAAAGCTCATTGCGCACAACGAGACTTCGGGTGGAGTCGTGAATTACGAGCGGCAGCTCGACTCGGCCTTCTCGCTTTACCAGCGGCTTGGCATCGACGCGATCAAGTCAGGCTATGTCACCGATACCACTCCCGAAGGGCACTCGCACCATTCGCAGTTCATGGTGCGTCACTACCGCAAGGTGATCGAGAAGACAGCGCAGCACAGGATCATGCTCGACGTGCACGAGCCGATTCACGATACCGGAGAGCGCCGCACCTACCCGAACATGATGACCCGGGAAGGAGCGCGCGGACAGGAATACAACGCGTGGAGCGGTGAAGGAGGGAATCCGCCCGAGCACGAGACCATCCTTTTCTTTACGCGCATGCTCGCGGGTCCGATGGATTTCACTCCGGGAGTGTTCGACATTCTGATCGAGCGCGGAACGGGGAGACCCCGCCGCCCGGATGAGCCGCGAATACGCACGACTCTCGCAAAGCAGCTGGCGTTGTATGTCGTGCTCTATTCGCCACTCCAGATGGCTGCGGATCTTCCGGAGAATTACGAGAAAAAGCCGGCGTTTCAGTTCATCCGCGACGTCGCGGTGGACTGGGAGCAGAGCCGAGTCCTCGAGGGAAAGATCGGCGACTATGTCGTGGTTGCGCGGAAGGAGCGCGACGGGCCGGAGTGGTTCATTGGAGCGATCAGCGATGAGGAAGGCCGGACATTCAACGTCCCGCTCTCGTTCCTCCCGAGGGGGCAAAGCTACGTAGCCGAAGTGTATGCCGACGGCCCGGGAGCGCACTGGTTGACGAATCCACTGCCGGTGGCGATCTCGAAGCGCACCGTGACGGCCGGCTCGAGCCTGCGCATTGTTCTGGCTCCCGGAGGTGGCCAGGCGATTCGGATTCGTCCGGCAAGGTAAGTAATGCCACGCACGCCCGCGATTCTTGTCGCCGCGGGCGTGCTGTGGGTGGCGGGATGCGAGCGTGGTGAAAAATCGCCCACGCTCTTCGAGCTTCTGTCGCCCGCCACAACTGGAGTGACGTTCAGGAACGACCTTCCGGAAAAAGCCGAATTCAACATTCTGAACTACCTCTACTACTACAACGGTGGCGGAGTTGCCGCGGGCGACATCGATGGCGACGGGCTTCCGGATCTTTACTTCACTTCCAACCTCGGATCCGACCGCCTCTATCTGAACAAGGGAAATTACCGGTTCGAGGATATCACCGACCGCGCCGGCGTGGCGGGTCCGCCGGGTTGGACGAGCGGTGTCACCATGGCAGACGTAAATGGAGATGGTCGCACGGACATCTACGTTTCGGCGGTCAGCTATCTGACCATGAAGGGGCGCAATGTCCTCTACATCAACAATGGGGACCGCACTTTCACAGACAGGACCGACCAGTACGGGCTCGGGCACGCAGGCTACTCGACCCAGGCAGCCTTCTTCGACTACGACGGGGATGGCGATCTGGACATGTATCTGCTCAACCATTCGACTCACACCGAGCGCGGGGTCAGCTCCAGCCCTCAGCGGAAGGTGCGCCACCCGAGGGCAGGTGACCGCTTTTTCCGGAACGACGGCAACCGCTTTGTCGATGTGAGCGAGCGGGCAGGCATCTACGGCGGAGTCGAGGGCTATGGACTCGGAGTAGTGGCGAGCGACGTCAATCTCGATGGGTGTCCCGACGTTTTCGTGGCGAACGATTTTCAGGAGAATGATTTCCTGTACCTCAACAACTGTGACGGCACGTTCACGGAATCGATCGGCAGGGCAATGGGGCACACGAGCCGTTTCTCGATGGGAGTCGACGCCGCGGACTTCAACAACGACGGCAAACCGGACATCGTCGTGCTCGACATGCTTCCCGAGCGCGAGGAGATCCTGAAGACGTCAGCAAACGCCGAGAGCTTCAACGTATTCGACCTGAAGGTGCGGGCTGGCTATCACCCTCAGTACGCACGCAACACGCTGCAGCTCAACCGCGGCGGAGGCCGCTTCAGTGACATCGGCTACCTCGCCGGGGTGTCGGCGACTGACTGGAGCTGGTCCGCGCTCTTCGCCGATCTCGACAACGATGGCTACAAGGACCTGTTCGTCACCAACGGCATGTATCGAAGGCCCAACGATCTCGATTACATCGGCTACGTCGGGAACGAGGCGATTCAGGCTTCGCTCGCTAGGGGAGTGAGCAACGAGAATCTGTCGCTCCTCGAAAAAATGCCGCGGACGCCTCTGGCGAAATACGCCTACCGGAACAACGGTGACCTCACCTTCACCAACATGGCGGAGTCATGGGGACTCGCGCAGCCGGGGTTCTCGAATGGCGCGTTATACGTCGACCTGAACAACAGCGGCTCTCTCGACCTGGTTGTGAACAACGTGAATGCGCCGGCGTCCATCTACCGGAATCGTGCTCGCGAGATTGCGGGAAATCATTACCTCAAGATTGTGATGCGTGGCGCCGGGGCAAATACGGCAGGCATTGGGGCCAAGGTGATTGTCAAGGCACGCGGCCGCACACAGATGCTCGAGCAGATGCCCACGCGGGGATTCCAATCGTCGGTCGATCCGCGACTGCATTTCGGGCTGGGGCAGTCCACCACAATAGATACTCTGACAGTCGTCTGGCCGGATCGCCGGTTTCAGGTGATGACGAATGTTGCGGCTGACCGCACGGTTACTCTTTCCCAGAGTGACGCGAGCGGGAGGTACGTCTACGCGAACGATTCCGCGGCAACTACGATCGTCGAGGATGTGACCGACCGGATTCCAATCGATTTCCAGCATCGGGAGAATGCGTTCTTCGACTACAATCGGGAGCCGCTGATGCCGCATCTGCTCTCGACCGAAGGGCCTGCTCTGGCCGCTGGTGACGTGAATGGCGACGGCCTCGACGACATGTACGTGGGCGGGGCCAAGTGGCAGGCCGGACGACTCTTCATCCAGCTCGCCAATGGACAGTTCCGCGCAGGAAATGCAGCCGCTTTCAATGCGGACAGTCTGTACGAAGACGTGGATGCTGCATTCTTCGATGCCAATGGCGACAGTCATCCCGACCTGTTCGTGGTGAGTGGAGGGAACGAATTCTCGGGGAAGGACGAGCCTCTCCGCAGTCGGCTGTACATCAACGACGGACAAGGAAACTTTCAGCGCGCGGTGAACGCGCTGCCGGAATTCTTCGCGAATGGCTCGAGCGTGGCTCCCGCGGACTTCAACGGCGACGGCAAGATCGACCTCTTCGTCGGAAGCCGCGTGGTTTCGCGCCGCTACGGCTCTATTCCGCGGAGCCATCTGCTTCAAAACGACGGCGGTGGGCGCTTTACCGACGTCACGATGCAAAGGGCAGCGCCGCTCTCCGAGGCGGGCATGGTCACTTCCGCGGTCTGGACGGATTACGACGGCGATGGCCGGCTCGATCTCATCGTGGTCGGCGAATGGATGTCCGTTCGCGTTTTTCGCCAGGAAAACGGGCGATTCGTCGAGCGGACAGTGGAAGCAGGCCTTTCGGGCACGAGCGGCTGGTGGAATACCGTCGTCGCCTCCGATCTCAACGGCGACGGCCGCGAAGATCTCGTGCTCGGCAACCTGGGACTCAACTCCTACCTGCGAGCCACGCGTGGCCAGCCGGCGCGGATGTATGTCCACGATTTCTTCAGCAACGGCTCGGTTGAACAGATCGTGACGTTCTTCAGGAATGGAGTGAGCTATCCGCTTGCGGGGCGCGATGACCTCGTGCGGGTGATGCCGTCTCTTCGCAGCAAGTACCCATCGTACGCGAGCTTCGGTGCGAGCCGCCTCGAGGACATTGTGCCGGCGAAGGAGCTGAGGCAGGCGCAGGTGCGCGAAGCCGAGACGTTTGCGAGCGCCATTGCGCTGAACGACGGAAAGGGGGTTTTCAGGTTGGAGTCGCTGCCCATGGAGGCTCAGTTCGCTCCCGTCGAAGCCATCCTGGCGGAGGATCTAGACGGCGACCGTCACGTCGACCTGCTTCTGGCCGGGAACTTCTACGGAGTCACGCCGGTCCGGGGACGCTACGACGCGAGCTATGGCCTCTTGCTTCGGGGCGATGGAAGCGGTCGTTTTCTGCCCGTTGAAATGGAAAAAAGCGGGGTCGCGATCGAAGGACAGGTTCGCCGGCTGACGTCGCTGCGGCGTGCAAGGGGCGACCGCGTGATCGTTGCTGCGCGGAACAACGACAAGCTTCAGCTGCTGCGTCCTCTGCGCTCGAGCGGCGCAGGGAGCAAACAACTTCTCACCAAACAAACGCCATGACGAATCTGCACATCGTGGACCTCCTGGTGATCGCGGCGTACTTCCTCGTGCTGGGAGGGATCGCGTTATGGGCCGCCCGGCGCGAGAAGAATGTCAGCTCCGATTACTTCCTCGCGGGCCGCGATGTGGGCTGGCTCGCAGTAGGGGCCAGCCTCTTCGCCTCCAACATCGGGAGCGAACATCTCGTGGGATTGGCCGGGACCGGAGCGGCAAGCGGGCTCGCAGTAGGCCACTTCGAGCTGCTCGCGAGCTTCATCCTGCTGCTCCTCGGCTGGCTGTTCGTTCCGTTCTACCTGCGGAGCGGCGTGTACACGATGCCCGAGTTCCTGGAGCTCCGATACAACTCCGCTTCGCGCGCGTACTTCACGTGGGTGTCAATAGTGGGATACGTGCTCACGAAGATCAGTGTGACGCTGTTCGCGGGTGGCATCGTGATGCGTGCGGTCACCGGACTCGATTTCTGGACGAGCGCGGCGATTCTGGTCGTCATTACGGGTCTGTACGTCATTTTCGGCGGGCTCCGCGCCGTGATCTATACAGAGGTGATGCAGACGCTCGTACTGATCGTCGGTGCGGTGGTGCTTACCTTCGTCGGCCTCGGGGCCGTGGGAGGTTGGTCCGGGCTCGAAGCTCGCGTGCCGCCGGACTTCTTCTCCATGTGGAAGCCCTCTGACCATCCTGCCTTCCCCTGGACGGGCGTGTTGTTCGGAGCACCGATTCTCGGCATCTGGTACTGGTGTACGGACCAGGTCATCGTGCAGCGTGTACTCGCGGCGCGCAACATAAAAGAGGCCCGTCGCGGGACGATCTTTGCCGGATTTCTGAAGATCCTTCCTGTGTTCATCTTCGTTCTCCCTGGCATGATCGCCGCGGCCTTGTACCAGGATGTCCGAACAGGTTCGGCCGATTCAGCCTTTCCCGTGCTCGTGTCGCGGTTGCTGCCTATCGGGCTGAAAGGGCTTGTCCTCGCAGGAATGCTTGCAGCGCTCATGAGCTCGCTCGCATCCGCATTCAACTCCGCCTCGACGCTGCTGACCTGGGACGTGTACCGCAAGTG
>JALYJX010000130.1 GCA_030775065.1 Gemmatimonadota bacterium
ACGTGCTCTGGCGGAAAGGTCCCCAGACGGTTCGCGAGATACATCCCGCTCTGCGGCGAAAGCGCGACATCGGATACACCACCGTGCTGAAGACTCTCCAGGTAATGGCGGAGAAGGGACTTGTTGCGCGCGATGAGACCGAGCGATCGCATGTCTATCGCGCCGCCGTGCCCGAGAAGTCGGTCAAGAAGCGCCTCGTGTCCGACCTTCTGGATCGCGTGTTCGAGGGGTCGGCGGCAAATCTCGTGATGCAGGCGCTCTCCACGAAGCGCGCATCACCGGAAGACATTCGCGAGATCCGCAAGCTCCTGAACGACCAGACGCCGGAGGACAAATGACGATGCAGCTCATGGGCTGGACACTGGTTCACTCCGTGTGGGAAGGCGGGGTGATCGCTCTCGTGCTCGCCCTCGCCTTCTGGGCGACTCGAGGCAGCGCTGCATCGTTACGCTATGCGATCGGAATGATCGGACTTGCACTGATGGTCGTCTTGCCTGTCGCGACCGCCGCGAGAATGGACAGACAGAGCTCGGTCGTGCCAAGCGCAACGAAATCTCCGGCTACGCCCAGCGCAATCAGCGCTCCGGCTTCGCCCAGTGGAGTTGTGTCACGCTCCGATCCTGAGCCGAGCTCGAATGCCGAGGCATTGCTCGCTGCAAGTTCGGTCGAGCCGGCCGTGACTTCGGCCGTAATTTTCGATCGACGCACACTGATGCTTAGCACTCTCGAGCCGGCCCTGCCGTGGATCGTCGCGGCGTGGCTGATTGGCCTGGTCCTCCTCTCGGTCAGAATGATCGGCGGCGTCGCACGAACGCGTCGCATCGTCCGCGACGGAACCGCTCCGGCATCGGACGGCGTACGACTCCTCGTGTCGCGAATATCCGAAAATCTCGGCGTACGCCGCGCTGTTCGCGCCATCGAAGGAACCCGCCTCGCGGTTCCCGTTGTCGTCGGCTGGATACGGCCGGTAATTGTTCTTCCTGTGAGTCTCGTCTCGGGACTGACGCCTTCGCAGCTCGAGATGCTGCTCGCTCACGAGATCGCACACATCCGGCGCTACGACTATCTCGCGAATCTGCTTCAGACCGTTGTCGAAACACTCCTCTTCTTTCACCCCGCAGCATGGTGGCTGTCCGACCGGATCAGGGAGGAACGGGAGAATTGCTGTGACGACATTGCGGTCCTTGCCTGCGGCGGAGACCGAAAGAATTACACAGCTGCCTTGCTCGCGCTCGAAGAGTCTCGTGATGATGGATTCAGTTTTGCCGCGGCTGCGACAGGCGGCAACAGCGGAACGCTGCTGCGGCGCGCACTGCGGCTGATGACCGGCGGGCCGGCGCACGTCGACCTCGGCGCCCGCTGGATTGCCGGTGTGATCACAATACTCGCGGCGCTCTTTACCACTGGCCCCGCAATGGGACGAGCTGCTGATCTGACGGTGCCTGCGCGGCTCGATGTCCTGGGACTACTCACTGACGAGTCCGACACTCCGCAGGGAATGCCTGATCCGGCGCAGTCCAATCCGGACACAGTATTACGCTACTCGGGCGCTGGCTCGTTTGCCGAGCGATGGCGGTGGGCCGAGCAGCGCGCCCGCTCGCTGGGATCGAGCCGATACTGGATAGGCTATCTCGTCGCGGGCGATCCAAGTGCCCGCAGCATGTATTACTCGGACCGCGAGACACCGGTGCGCTCGGGCAATTCCACGTTCATGGGCCGAATGAGGATTGGAAACGCACGCGACCTCATATTTACGGGCGCCGCGCTTGCTCCGCTCGTCGGCAATCACGCGCCAACTTCCGTAGCGATCTTCCTGCAGTTCGACAGAGCCGGCGGAAGCGATCGACTCAGACGCGTTCATGTCGGATCGTTCGCGTTCCCGGTCTACTTCGGCGGAGCGCCGGCGATATGGCTCGACTCGGCCACCGACGCTGAGAGCGTTGCGAAACTGAAATCACTCGCTGCGAGCGAGGGTACACTCGAAGTTCGGCGCGATCTTGTCTCGGCCGTCGGTGTTCACAGGGACGCCAACGCGGCGTTGCCTCCACTCATCGGCTGGCTGGAGTCCCGCACCGAGTCCGATGCGATACGAAAGGAAGCAGCGGAAGTGCTGGGCGATTACTCCGACCGCCGCGCTCTCGTGGCGCTCGCCCGTGCCGCGCGCAACGATCGAAGCAGCAACCTCAGGAAGGAGGCAATCGAAGCGTTCGAGCACATGGCCCTCCCCGAGGCGACTGACACGTTATTGGCATTCGCCACGACACTCGAGAGCAGCAGTCTTCGCCGCGTCGCTGTAGAATCGCTCGGCGAGCGGCGCGAGCCTCGTGTCATCTCGTTCCTGACCGGCCTCGCGCGCGGAAGCGGCGACACCAACCTCCGTACGGAGGCAGTCGAAGCACTTGGCAACATGAACGAGGATGGTTTCGCCGCAATCGCCGACCTCGCCCGCAATGCTTCGGACGCTGACGTGAGGCGCGAGGCAATCGAAGAGCTCGCTGATTCCCAGCCCGCAGGCAGAGCGCTCGATGTTCTTCGGGAAATCATTCGGAGCGACCCCGACCGGTCGGTGCGCCTCGAGGCGGTTGAAACACTGGCCGAGGTGCACGATGATCGCGCGGCCGCGATGCTGCGTGATCTGGTGATGCGGAGCCCTGACCCGGCGGTTCAGGTCAAGGCAACAGAGGCATTGGGAGACGCCGCGCAGTCGGGAAGCAACGTGCGAGAGCTGGTGACGCTTGCGCAAACCCATCCCCGAGCCGAAGTACGGAAGGAGGCTATCGAAACTCTTGGAGATGTTCACGAGGAGACCGCCAGCGACGCGTTGATATCGATAGCGCGAAGCGATGCTGATCCCGAGCTGCGGCGCGCTGCAATCGAGGCGTTGGGGGAGCAGCGTAGCCAGTCTGCGCTGAACGCTGTGCGCGACGTCGCGCTAGCGAGCGGTCCTGAGCACCTCAGGCGCCAGGCAATGGAGACCTACGCCGATCACACAGACTCGCAAACCGCAATCACATTTCTCAAGTCGATTATCGCGAAAGACGCGAGCGAGCGAATCAGACTTGAGGCACTTGAGATTCTTTCAGAGCTGAATCACGATGCGGGAATGCCGGCGATTCGGGAGCTGGCCGGGACAAGCGGAGACGCGAGAGTCAGGAGCCGGGCGCGCGAGATACTTTCCGAGCACTAGCGCCCGCAGTCACGGCGATTCGGTTGCCGGCAGTCGGCGCAGGGCAAAACCCCGAAAATTTTGACGGTTTGTGGCGTGTTGCCCAACCGGCATCGCCCTGGCTATACTTCGGATAGCCCTCCCGAGGCCAACACGATGATCACCAAGATCCAGAAATGGGGAAACAGCCAGGGTGTACGGTTGAGCAAGACACTGCTGTCCGATGCCGACATCGATGTCGGCGATGCGGTTGACGTAGCAGTGCACAAGGGCGCCCTGATCGTCACCCCCGTGCGCCGCGTACGGGGCGGGCACAACCTGCGCGCTCTTGTTCGCCGCGTCCCGAAGGGCTACAAACCTGGAGAGCTTGACTGGGGCCCCCCGGTCGGCCGTGAGGTTTGGTAGGTGGCGGACTATGTCCCGCGCAAGGGAGAGCTGATCGCCCTCACGTTCGACCCGCAATCAGGTCATGAGCAACGCGGGCGTCGTCCCGCTCTCGTCATCAGCAACGACTTGTTCAATCGACACACCGGTCTTTGCATCGCGTGTCCGATCACCAATACGCGCCGCGATTACCCTTTCCATGTGGCAATCCCAGCAGGCGAAGGCGCTACCGGGTTCATCATGGTGGAGCAGGTCAAGTCGATCGACTTCAAGTCCCGGAAGGCGAGGCGACTCGGGAAAGCCCCGGCAGAGATTCTTGAGGAAGTGTTGTCGATCCTGGATGCATGTATCTATTGAGCGCTGATGACGGCTGCCCCGACTGGGCTGCCCGTAAACGCCACCATTGTGAACGCTCCATCGCTAGCGGCACCGGTGTACGAGGATCCGGATGACGACATGTTCCTGGCGGCCGCGCTCGCCGCCGATGCGAGTCCGGCGGTAAAGTCAGCGAGCCGGCGCAGCCCTCGGCAACCGCACGTCGATATTGGCGATCGTATTCACCATCACCGCCATCACCGCGACACACAGCGCAACCTCTCGCGGGTCGAGCTTGTCTATCGTGTCCGCTTCCGTGTGATGGTACCAGAAGTAGCGGGAAGGGTCGGTGTTTATCGCAAGGGCCGGAACACCCCGCTCGTTCAACGGCCACACATCGGGCTCCGGGCCACCCGCGTCCACCGAATCCGCTCCGATGGAGGCGAGGAGCTTCGACAGCTGCCGCATCATCGCCAGACCCTGCTCGCTTCCTGAAAACAGCAGTCCGCGCGGCTTGAATACGCCATTGTCCGACTCCATCGCCACCACGTGGGCGCCGAGCTCGGCGGCGTGCGCATCGCGGTAGGCAAACGCGCCGCCCAGCCCCATCTCCTCAGCCGTCCAGAGAACAACGCGGATCGTTCGCTTCGGGCGCACGCCGGACTGCTTGATCAACCGCAGCGCTTCCCACGCAGCGACGCTTCCACCGGCATCGTCCATTGCGCCCTGCCCGACGTCCCAGGAGTCGATGTGCCCGCCCAGGACGATCACCTCGTCTGGGCGCTCGGAGCCCCGAATTTCAGCGATGACGTTTCTCGAGAGCGCCTGCGGAAGCGTCTGCGCGCCCATCTTCAGCGTCACGACTATGCGCTCGCCGCGATCCTGCATCCGCTGGAGCATTTCCGCATCCTCCACCGTCAGCGCTGCTCCCGGAATCTGGGGGTACTCCCTCACGGAGTCGGTATACGACAATCCGCCGGTGTGCGGCGATTGGAGCGACTGAGGGGTGACAGATCGTATCAGTACTCCGACAGCGCCAAGGACGGCAGCCGAGTCGTCGCCGTAAACGCGATATTGCACTGCCTGGCCGTAGGCAACGCCAGGATGCAGCGTCGGATCGAAGCGATGATTAAAGAGGACTATTTTTCCACGCGCATCTCTCGCGCGCGCCCGAAGCTCCGCGAAACTCCGGACGACGAGCACCGGCGCGGTGATTCCGCCGGCGGCAGTGCCGACGCTCCGCCCAAGTCCGAGCATGTGCAGCTGCATCCTTCGAGGACTGACGAGCATTGCGGATTCCTCGCCGCGCACCCAGTGCGTCACCTTCACCGGCTCGGTGTGGACGTTTTCGAGTCCGTCTCGCCGCATTTCCGCGACGATCCAGTCGATCGCGTCCTCCAGACTCTTCGACCCGGTCATTCGGTGGCCGAAACGATCCACGAGCAGCGCAATCCGCTTGTAGGCAGCGCTGTCCCGGAGAGCGGCGGCGATCAGCCGGTCGGCAGGCGCACGATGCGGCTCGATCGCGATCTGGGCGCGCGCCGAGGTTGCGAACACCACGAGCGTCATCAATGCCGGAGCCAAACGGAGCATGAGAGAAGGAGTGTGAGGAGTTGTCGCAGTCATGTCACCGTAGTGGTCAGTTCGGAAAAAACAATTTAGAACGACACAGATCCGAGAGGCCAGAAGCATAGCTCTCAGCTTCGAGAATAAGAACTCGCAACTCGCGCCTCGAGATCGTGGACATGCTCGCTGCGCAGGCCTGATAAGCGTGAAGGTAGTTCAACTCTGCCCCAGGCATCGTGTTCGTAATCGGCAATCACGCCGCGCCGCTCTACAACGTCATCTCCTACAACGTCTATGAGCGGCTCCTCGGCATGTCACTCACGCACTGGTCCGAGCGACAGAACACCATTCGGCTCAAGAACAAGGCAGCAGGCACGCAGTCGCGCACAAAGGCCGGTGCGGGACGCGTCGCCGGCACGCATCCGTCACATCCGGTCGACACGTACGTGGGCGAATTCGAGAATCCCGCGTACGGCGTGATCAATGTGACCAGGGGTGATACGTCGCTGATGTTCGACTTTCACAAGATCAGAATGCCGCTCAGTCATTTCCACTATGATCGCTTCGACACGCCCGATCACGAGGAGGAGGGCAAGTACTCGGTCAACTTCCTGACGAACCCGCAGGGGGAAATCGACAAGGTCGAGATGTCGCTTGATGAGGCGGCCGTTCCGTTCACACGCCGCGTGCCGGTTGCGCTATCGAGCGCGGAAACGCTCCGCAAGTATCTCGGCACTTACATTACGCCGAGCGGCGGCAAGTTCGACGTAGTACTGCGACCGGACGGGACGCTCGCGCTGCAGTACGCGAACGGGAGGTTCCAGAATCTCATCCCGTGGCAATCACGCCGCTTTCGAATCAAGGAGTTCGCGGATGTCACGTTCGAGTTCGTGACTGAGAATGGCAGAGTGACCGCCCTCAAGCAGACGGATCCCTCGGGCGAATTCGTTTTCACGCGACGTTCAGGCTGACGCTGCCGATGAGACCAAGTACGAGGAAGACATCGGATCCACGGGTCCGTGTCCAACGTCGCCTTGCGACAGACGCCGCAAGCTGTACCATACGTACTGCTCTTGATAGCCACTCGGACTATCCCGATCAAGGAGAACACATGCCCCGTCACCGATCACTCCTGTCGCTCGTGCTGCTGCTCACCTTCGCGAGTTGCACCGCGCCGGCCAAGGCGCCGGAAGCATCAGCTGACCCGACCGCGCTCCAAGACACGATCCAGGCCCGGGAGCGGGAGTGGTCGGCCGCCTACCTCGCCGGCAACGCGGCGGGGGTCGCCGCCCTCTACACGGAAGACGCCGCCCAGGTACAGTCGAGCGGTGACTGGTTCCGGGGCCGCGATGCGATCACCAAGGGGATGCAAGCGCAGTTCGATACGCTCGCCGTCACGGCCCGGGAAGACATCACTGAGGAAGTCATCCCTGCGGGCGACTACGCCGTCGAGATCGGCCATTACAGCACCCAAGGGACGAGCAAGGCCGACAAGACCCCCCGGTCGAGCGCCGGACGTTACATGGTGCTCTGGCGGAAAGACGGTGACGGAGTGTGGCGGCTGCACCGCGACATTGGTAGCGAGGTGCCGCCCAAGAAGCCGTAGCGGCTTGCACGGTTACCTGATCACACCGTCTCGAGTGCGTCGACGAACTTCGTCAGGAATTGGTTCGCCTGAAAACCATCGAGCACGCGGTGATCGATGGTGAGCGTGACGTAGCACATAGGCTTGATCACCATCTCCTCTTTACCATTCATTTCGTCGACGACGACTCGACGCTCGAGCTTCCCTACGCCGAGTATCGCAACCTGCGGCTGGTTGATCACGATCGGCGCGGCGACAAGGCTCCCGCTCACTCCGTGATTGGAAATGGTGAACGTGCCGCTCTGTACGTCCTTCGGATCGAGTGACCCGCCGCGTGCGCGCCCGCTGAGATCGCCCAGCCGCTCCGCGATACCGAACAGATCCAGATCCTGTGCTTTCGTTATCACCGGAACGATCAGCCCGCCTTTGGGCAGCGCCGTCGCGACTCCGACATTGATGTCCTCGAAAATCTCCAGTCGATCGTCGTGCCACCTGGCGTTTGCCTCGGGAACCGCTTTCAGCGCTTCGACGGCAGCGGCGACGAAGTACGCGGTATAGGTGAGTTTGGCCCCGCGCGATTCGAAATCGACTTTGTTCGCTTCGCGGTGAGCCACCACTGCCGACAAATCGGCGTCGAAAACGCTCGTCACGTGCGGCGCGACGGACATGCTCTGCACCATGTGCTGCGCGATGCTGCGCCGCATCTGCGTGTGTGGAACACTCCGGCTCGGAATCGCCGACGTACGCTTCCCGGTGCTCGCGACAGGACCGCTCGCGGCCGGCGTACCCGCAGCAGGTGCGCCCTTCGCTGTACCGCCCACAGGCGAGGCAGCTGTACCTGCCTCGATCGCGTTCACTACGTCCTGATGCGTGATCCGCCCGCCGCGTCCGGTCCCGGCGATCGTTGAAGCGTCGAGATTGTGCTCCTTGAGGAGCCGCCGTACAGCTGGACTCAGATCAGAGGACGCATCAGGAACAGCCCTGGCTCCGACGGGCGGTGTCTTCGATGCGCCGTCTGCCTGTGGCAGACTTTCTGGCTCAGTGGGAGGCTTTGCAGGGGCCGTCTGGCGTTGCGCACCCGGAGCGTCGAGCGCGATCCGGCCTACCAGCTCACCCGGCTCTACCCGCTCTCCGTCGTCCTTCAGTATCTCGGCAAGCCTGCCGCTCGCCGGCGCAGCGATCTCGACGTTGACCTTGTCCGTGCTCACTTCGAGCAGCGGCTCGTTCTCCGTCACCGCGTCGCCCACTGCTTTGAACCAGAGCGAAATCACAATCTCAGTCCCCTCGCTCTGCTCCGCGGGAAGAGTGATGTCCACCATTCCGGAGCCGGCCACTGTCACGCTTCGAGCACCTCGCTCATCCGCTGGGCGATGGACTCGACACCGGGAACGACGGCTTCCATCAACCCGAAGTTGTGCGGCACCGGAACGTCGGGGATCGCCAGGCGCTGAATCGGCGCGTCGAGATTGAAGAACGCCTCCTGCGCGACAGTCGCGGCTACCTCGGCGCCGAATCCAGCCGTGATTCCGTCTTCATGGACAATCAGGCAGCGGCGAGTCCGCGATACCGACTCGAGAACGGCCTCCCTGTCCCAGGGAGAAATCGTGCGAAGATCGATGATCTCGACCGACTCGCCGACTTTCTTCGCCGCGAGCTCGCACCGCTCGACCATCGCGCCCCACGTCACCACGGTGAGTGCGTCGCCACTCTTAGTGATCTTCGCCTTCCCCATCGGAAGCACGTAATCGTCGCCGGGATAAGGGCGCCGCGCCCACGGGCCATCGAGAAGATGGCGATGCTCGAAGAAGATCGTGGGATTGTTGCTGCGCAACGCCGCACGCAGAAGTCCAACCGCATCCTCGGCGTTCGACGGATAGCACATCTGCCAGCCGATGGCGTGCGCCCACATCACTTCGCCGGAGACGCTGTGCCAGGGGTCGCCGACTTTTGCGAATCCACCGGGAAGCCGCACGACGATTGGCGCAGCAAATCGGTTTGCTGTCCGCCACCTCATCGTCCCGCAGTTGTTCAGCTGCTCCGTCGCGGGGTCCGCGTATTTCCTGAATTGTATCTCGGCGACCGGCATCAGCCCGGCAATTGCCATCCCGACCGCGCGTCCGATTATCCCCTCTTCCGAAAGGCTCGTGTCGAACACGCGCCCAACGCCAAACGTGTCCTGCAAACCCATAGTCGCGGCATGGACGCCGCCCTTGGGCCCGATGTCCTCGCCGAAAACGAGAACCCTTGGGTTGACTCGCAGCTCGTGCTCGAGTGTCCGGCGAATTGCCGTGAGCATATTCGTCCGCTGAGCTTCGGGCTGAGGCTGGTCGCTCGAAGGGGGGAACTCATAGCCACCTGGGGCCAGCCCGCCCATCTGCTGCAGGTCAAGCTTGCCGTCGTCGCCTGTCTCTGAAAAGCGGTAA
>JALYJX010000131.1 GCA_030775065.1 Gemmatimonadota bacterium
CCCCGTCGCCAAGTGTGAGCTTCAAGACGCCGAAATGGCCTTGAACCTGCGCAGCCGAGTTTGGCGACAGCACTCGGCGTACCGCTCGAAGGTCCGCGCCGCCGGTCCCCACGATTATCTGCGTTACCCCGCGAACCGTATCGGGCACGCCCGCGGGAGTCTGCGGATGAAAACGCTCGTAGTGGTGCTCATGCCCGTTCACCACGAGATCGACTCCAGCCTCATATAGAATCGTCCAGAGCCCGTGCATTCGAGGACTGTCTCCGTGGGTTCCCGAGCTGAAAAGGGGTTTGTGAAAATACGCCATCGTACATGGCTTCGAGTGATCCTTGAGGTCTTTCCGGAGCCACTCCTCCTGTCCCCCGTCTGCGACTGAGCCAACCGCCAGCTCGCTGTTCAACGCGATCACATGCCATTCCCCGAGGTCATAGCTGTAATACCCCTTACCGGCCGGGCCGGCTCGGTCGCCGAAGTACCGGTAGTATCCCATGCCGTTGCGGATCTCGAAATCGTGATTGCCCGGCGTGGGGTGAATCCATTTCATGATCGACCTCGACTTATTCCCCCACGAGGGCGTGAAGCACCGCGCGAAGAAATCGTCGTATCCTCTCGCGCCGGACGGATAGGCGTTGTCGCCGACGGTAAAGACCGCGTTCGGTACATTCGCGGCGCTGTCGGCTTTGAGGACGCTGTCGACGAGCGCCGCTGTTGCTTCATCTCCGGCGCTGCCGCAGACCGCAATATCGCCGGCGCCAATCATCACCGCTGCGCCGGCGAGAGCGATCTCGGCAGCAGAAGCTCCGGCCGCCGGCGGCGTCTTGATCTCTGGAGGACAGGCGACCCCGAAAACGGGAATCACGGCGAGCAGCAGCGACCGATTCCGCAGCCTGCTGCCGGATCGGCGTCTCCCATTGCCTTGCGACGGACTCGTTATGGCTGTTTCTCGGCTTGCCTCAGAATGCAAACCCGAGACTGGTGAGGATGCGGCGGTCCGGATTGTTCGTGTAAAGAACCGTGAGGCTGGTCTCCGGCCTGATGATTCCGACCCAGAATCCTGCGCCCGTGCCGGTGTGCCACCCGCCCGGCGACTCACCATCCACATATACCCGCGCCACGTCCACGAAAGCAAGAGCGCCGACGTCCAACGGAAGAATCAGGGGAAATTTCGCGATTGGAACGCGGAGCTCGCCACTGCCGTACAGTGAGGCGTCTCCGGCATATCGCTGCCGGTGCTCCGTGCGAAATGAGTTCGACCCGCCGATGAAAGCCGCATCGAAATAAGGGAATTCGCCGAACAGCTTTTTCCCGCCTGCGCGGAGGGCCACCACCGGACGCGTCAGCATGGGCACGGTGAGATACGCTGTCGCGACAGCCGCGAGCTCCTCGTACGCGCTTTCCGCGTCCCACATGCCGGGGTAATAGCTTCCCGTCATGTCCAGGGTTCCCCAGAGTAGCGGGTTCTCCGGCGGAACCAGTGTGAGGCCGCCTTTGGTCACCCCGGTGTCGAGGATGTTTCGGGTGTCGTGATAAAGCTTGAGCTGGAGGCCGGCTTGGCCGAAAGTCGCGAAGCCGTACGGCCTCTCCTGCGCGATGAACCGGTTGACGGTGCTGTCTGTCGTGGTATAGCGCACGATCGGGCCTAGCGAGATGTCGCTCTCGGGACCGAAGGAGTAACCGATTGCCGGACGGAAGCTCCATTGCCGCTGCCGCACGTCGTAAAAATCTCCCGTCAGGTTCGGCACCTCGTTTCCGAATCCGCGGAATTCAACAACCTCCAGCTGCGTCATTCTCGCGGCCGTCGGGATGTGCAGGCCCGAGCTTTCGAACCGGTTGTCCGTGTCGAGGCCGATGTCGAAGCCACGGATTGCCGTCGAGTACGCTGCGGTCGCCTTGATCATGCTCGCATACGGGATTTTTCGAAAACCGTATTTGTAGCGGGCAATGCCGATCTTCGGGACCAGGCCCAGGCCGTGACCCGTCTTGATGCCGACGACTGGACGGATGCTCGTGCCGCGGTCGCGCTTCGGAGGAATGAGCGTGCCGTATGCCCTGACCCATGGGCGGCGATTGAAGTCGAGCTGGGATTCGTCGACCTCTTCTGCTTCTTCTTCCTCTTTCTTCTCTTCTTTCGGTTTATCGGCTTTTCCCTGAGCGCCGGCGACATCGGGTTTGTCTGCCTTGTCCGGCTTGTCGGGCTTTTCCGTGGTATCGGGCTCGTATCTAACCCCGCTCACGCTGCCAACGTCATAGAGCCTCGTTGGATTGCTCCGGCCGCCGACGGTGGAAGAATCCTGCATCGTATTCTCGCCGTTCCCACCGATGATTCGCACGGGAATGCTCTGCTGCACGCGGCCTGTCACGAGCGCGACGTCATTGCCGCCGTGCAGGTAAAGACGGATCTCCCTCGTTTCCCTTGCGTCGAACCGGCGCACGAAATACGGCGGGTTGCTTCCCGACCGGAGGCTGACGTCGACAAGGCCGTCGCCTGAACGGACTACAGTTGCGCGCTCGTCGCCGTCAGTTGCATGAACGTCCGCAACGGCGAAGAGGGATTGGTAGTAACCGAGCGCCGTTCCCGGAAGCTGATTCCGGCGTGACTTGAGCCTGGCCAGAATCTCGGGGAAAGTGCCGGAATATTCGCGCGGCATGGCACGTACTGCTTCGTTGAGGACCGAATCGTTGACGCGTTGGACGATGGTGCGCGCCACCGAGTCCCCGACCGATTTTTCCAGCCCGACCAGGAGCCGGCGGTCGAACTCGATAGCATTGTCGAACAGCGCGGTAATGGAAGGATATGCGCTGTCGAAGGTGACGAGGTGGGGCATCGCAAGGCGCGCGAGCTTGAGAAGCATCCCATCGTACGAAACAAAGACTTTGTCCCGATCGCGGGAGATTGGAAGCCATGGGCCACCTGGGCGGAGTCGCGCCCATTTCCACTGGCCCGGATGACGGTCGTTGTCGTTGAGCAGCATGTCGACGAGTCTCACCGTCAGCATCGCGCGCGCATCCACCACGTGCAGAGGCTCCTTGTTGATGTTCTTGAGCAGATCCTCGGTGTTGATGATGTCGACAGCTCTCGCGAACGCGGGCGCTGGATGCGGCGTGCTGGGATACTCTTCGATTGTTCCGAGTATTCCTCCAAACTCCTTGCGAAACTCACCGAGTTGGGGGTCGTCGGGCATGAGGACGACAGTCGGGTTCGGGTGGAGCACGCCAGTGGCGGTAAGGAAAGGCGGGGCTGCGACGGGCGCCGTCGGGTGTGAGGCGCTGCGCAGGTCGAGGGCTATGCTCTTGACGATGGTGCCGTCGAAGTAGTCCGGCATGTTGATCAGTCTCTTGAAAATCGGGCGGAACACGTACTCCGAGCTGTCAGGCGCCATGAACCGCAGGTTATTGGACTGCTTGCCTCCTCCCATCTTGGTGGGCCGAATGCCGCCCTTGAACCTTCGCAGGTCCAGAACCGGTACCCGGATCGGCGTCGCCCAGAGGTCGCGGTAGTTGTCCCCGAGGAGGGACCGATGCAGGCCGCCCGCTTCGTACTCTGTGCTCGCCGGCAGGACTGTGTCCTTGATGGCGGGCGGCGAAGATGTCGCTTGCGACAGCGCGCTCAGCGGCGGGAATGTGCTCAGAAGAAAAGCGATTGCTATGGTACGGCGGACGAACAGGATCATGGGCGCCAGCGATAGAGTGTTATAGAGGCGGGGGAATTCGACGCTTCGTCACTAACGATGAGGAGGTTGTCGCTCGTGATGGCGACGCCTTCGGGCTGCGGGTGCTTGCCGGGAAGCTTCTCGGAGCGCTCCACCTGGCCCGCGGGAGTGATCTCGATGAGTGCCTTTTCCTGGGACGAGATGAGAACGTAGTTGCCGGTTGCAGGATCGATCGTGATGTCGGACGGATGCACGCCTTTCCAGCCGTTTGATCCGATCGCTTCGGACATCGGAATACTGAGCATCGTGAGCCTTGCCGAATCCGCGCCCTGAAGCCGCCACCGATAGATGACCAGCTGGTCGCGTGGCAACTTCTTCGTTGTCCGCTTGCACGGCATTAGCAGCCACGCGCTGTCCGGCTCGAACGCGACGCCTTCGAACTCGCACTCCTTGCCCAGCCGGGTGTCGATCATGGTGTAGCGAACTGCCGCATCATTCGCTCCTTCCCTGAATTGATAAAGCCTGCCGTTGCTGGTGATCATGTAGATGTCGCTGCCGGCAACCGTGATTCCCTCGAAGTCACCCGCAAGCCCGCTCCCGATTGTGAACGACTTGAGGACTACACCGGTCCTGGGGTTCAGCGCAGTGACCCTGGCAAGCTCATCGCCATGCGCAAACAGCCTGCCGTCAGGTGTCAGCGCGATTCCCGAAATCTCCTGGAGCTCCGGCGGCATCCTCCACATCGCCACGGGGGTCATCTTTCCCGGGGTCGAGTCTGCCTTCGCAAGACGGCGCTCCAGCAGTTGCTCCCGCTCCCGCTCGGCGGCCTTTATCTGTGCCGCGCTGGCCTGAGCTGACTCGCGGCACCCTGAGGCGGCAGCGACTGCGCCGAGGACGAGTGCGAGCAGGCGGGCTGCTCTCAAGACTTTTTGCCGTCCTGATTCTGAAGCGGGTCGCCGAGCTCGAGATCTACTGATGAGATCATGCCGTCGGAGTTGTTGTGAATGGCCGTCAGCACTTCGTCCCTGGGCACGCTCTTCTTGAGGCGCACGAGATAATAGATCTGCGAAGGCTTACCGGTATTCTGAACGACCTCGTCGAGCTTCCAGCGTTTCGTCAGTTTCTGGAGCACCATCTCCGCCTGAGCCTGCGCTTCCGGCACGTAGTCGGTGCTGATGGTCAGCACGGCGTTGTAACGGGACTTCTTGTTTTTCGCCCCGATCACCTTCCGCACGCGATCGAAGCGGTCAGCGAGCACGTCGGCCTTCTCGGGAGTCAACGAGAGCACGAGGTCACGGTCGGGGATCTCGTGTGCACCGGTCTGGCTGGCGAGGCTCTCCAGCGGCCCTGCCCACTGCGAGGAGGCGGTCGGAGTGAGGACGTTTCTGCCGTAGTCGTACCGCCAGGTGAGGAGGAGCAGAAGATTGAAGACGATCGAGACAATCGCGCCTACGGCGAGGGACTGAACTCCCGCTGCGAACCCGACCCCGATGCTGAGAAAAACGAAGACGAGATCACGCGTGTCCCGCAGATTCGTCCGGAATCGTACTGCGCCGACGACGCCGGCGAGGCTGAAGGCGAGAGCCAGGCTGTTCTGCACGACGATGATGATTCCAGCGACTACGATCGGCAGAATGATCAGCGTCTGAACCAGCGCCTGATTGTGACCGGGGATGGGGCGCGCCGACATGTAAACCCACGAAACGGGCAGCATCAGCACGATCGTGCCGAGGAGGACGAGGAGTGTGACGATCGAGATCTCGCCGAGCGAACCAGTGCCAAATCCGGCAACGCCTCTTTCAGAGGGCACGAGCGCGTCGGGCAGGAGCTGCGGGCTTCCTGCCGCTGTGTCCACGCTCTTCCCGGCGACCTGGCGCATCAAGTCGGGGAACGCATACCAGAGCGCGGCTACGACCACGGCGACGACTGCGTAGTAGGCAAACAGTCGTCGCAGGGGACGGTCGGAGCCCTGGGTCATAATGTCTATGATCTGCTTGAGGACGATCATGGTGCCCTCCAATGCAATTTGGACGCCGGTTTGACGACCGTTCAGTGTGCGGAGTGGTGGCTCGCCGCGCAATGGCGGGGTAAATTCCGGCTCGCGCGCCGCTACGGCCGGATAATACCCATCAACCGGGAAAAATCATTGAAGCTCATTCCACGTGACGCGCAATTTTACGACATGTTCCTGGCCGTTGCGCAGAGGCTCACGGGCTCGGCAACGCTTCTTCACGAGGTGTTCAAGAACCCTGCGGCGCTGGAGGAGAACGTTGCGCGGATCAAGGCGCTCGAGCACGAAGCCGACAATCTCACGCACGATGTGGTCGACCGCATCGACACGACGTTCGTCACGCCCTTCGACCGCGAAGACATCCACGAGCTGGCCAGAGCGCTGGATGACGTCGTCGATCTGATCGACGGCGCGGCGCGCCGGACCGCCATCTTTCACATCAAGGAAGCGACACCGTTCGGCGTCACGCTGTCCGACGTCCTGATGCGCTCAGCCCGTTGCATCGAAGAAACCGTCGCGAAGATGAAGGATCCAAAGGTGGTTCACGCCGGCAATCGCCAGCTCAAGCTCCTGGAAGAGGAAGGAGACGCGATCTATCACGACGCGCTCGAGGGGCTGTTCGCGCAGACGACCGATGCGATTCTCGTCATCAAGTGGAAGGAGCTGTACGACAAGATCGAGGACGCCATCGACCACTGCGAAGACGTCGGCAGCGTTCTCCGGAGCATTTCCCTCAAGAACGCTTAACCCGTGCTCTCCTACGTGGTCGGGATCATCGTCGTGGCCCTGATCTTCGACTTCATCAACGGGTTTCACGACTCGGCGAACTCGATCGCGACGATCGTCGGCACGCGAGTGCTGAACCCTCTTGCGGCTGTGATATGGGCGGCGTTCTTCAATTTCATCGCGGCTTTTTTCTTCACGACGGCCGTGGCCAAGGCGATCGGCAAGGGTCTGATCGATTTGAACATCGTGACGCCGAGTGTGATCCTGGCGGGTCTCCTGGGAGCAATCGTATGGGATCTCGTCACCTGGGCGTACGGGATTCCGTCGAGTTCGTCGCACGCCCTCATTGGCGGGTATGCCGGCGCGGCGATAGCCAAGGCGGGAATGGCCGCGATCCTGTGGGGCAAGAAATGGATCGAGACACTCTCCTTTATTGTTGTCTCCCCGCTGTTCGGCTTCACCCTCGGCTTTGTGCTGATGGTCGTCGTTTACTGGACGTTCAGCCGAACCAGTCCCTCCCGGGTCAACAAGGTATTCAAGCGCGGGCAGCTCGTGAGCTCGGCAATGTTTTCTCTGGCCCACGGCAGCAATGACGCGCAGAAGACAATGGGCATCATCGTCGGCCTCCTGGTGTCGGTCGAGCCGCTGCTGGCACAGGAGACGGGGTGGCTGGCCCGTATCTACATTCCGAATGCCGATGAGATCCCTCTCTGGGTCGTGCTCTCGGCACACACGGCGATCGCGCTGGGAACCTTGTTTGGGGGCTGGCGGATCGTCCACACCATGGGCTCCCGGATCACCAAGCTCAGGCCAGTCGGCGGCTTCTGCGCAGAAGGTGCAGGTGCCATCAGCATAATCATGGCGACCAACCTTGGCATTCCGGTCAGTACGACTCACACCATCACGGGTGCGATAGTCGGCGTCGGTGCGACCAACCGGCTCAGCGCGGTGAGATGGGGCGTTGCGGGCAGGATCGTATGGGCATGGGTTCTGACGATTCCGGCATCCGGACTCATCGCCGCCGGGTGTTATTACCTGCTCGCCGCGTTCGTGTCGGTGTAGGTCTCAGATGCTTCGTCCATCCGGAGCTTCCCCCGGAGCATTGCTCGGCGCCCTTGCGATCGTCTCGTGCACTACGGCTGCGCCGGCCCGTGTGGGCCTCGAGACCGGAGAGACTCGCGACATCGTGGTCGTCTCGACTACGGACGTGCATGGGCGGATAAGAGGCTGGGACTATTACGCTGACTCGGCGGAATCCCTGCGCGGGCTGACGCGAGCCGCGACAATCGTCGATTCAGTGCGCGCGGCCAATCCGGGGCGCGTAATTCTCCTGGACGCCGGTGACCTGCTGCAGGGGAACCCGCTCGCCTACGTCGCGGCGCGCGTGGCGCCGGAGCGCCCGAGTCCGATAGTGAGCGCCATGAACGTCATGCGGTACGACGCGGCCGCTATAGGCAACCACGAGTACAACTACGGAGTTCCGCACCTCGAGCGCGCAGTCAGGGAGGCGCGCTTTCCATTCCTGTCGGCCAACACATATCGGCCCGACGGTATGCATGCGTTCAGGCCGTGGACGATTGTCGAGCGTCGAGACGTCAAAGTCGGAATCATCGGCGCGACCACGCCCGGAGTGATGATATGGGACGCGGAGAACGTGCGCGGGCGCGTAAGGGTCGGCGACATAATTCCCGCGGTACGCTCAGCGGTTCGCGAGGTGAAAGCGGCAGGCGCACACGTGGTGGTGGTTACGGTCCACTCCGGATTGGCCGAGCCGTCGAGCTACGACACAGTGGCCACTGGAGTTCCGAGCGAAAATGTATCGGCGCGGATTGCGCGCGAGATCCCGGGAATCGGTCTCGTCGTCTTCGGCCACTCGCACCGAGAGACACCGGAGCTGAGAATCGGCACGACGCTTCTCGTGCAGCCGAAGAACTGGGCGACGAGTGTCGGCATAGCGCACCTCAATGTGGTTCGCAGCGGTGCGAGCTGGCGAGTGGCCGGCTCGCGGGGCACCGTCGTCCAAGCCGCGGGGCACGCGGAGCACGCGTCGGTGGCTGCCGTCACAGAGGAGGGCCACCGGCGGACGGTGGCTTACGCGAACACGGCGATCGGCTCGACGCCTGTTGCGTGGAGAGGTGACTCGGCACGGCTGCGCGACACGCCACTCGTCGACTTCATTCTCGAGACTCAACGCAAGGCCGCCGGCGCCGATCTCGCTTCGACCGCGGCGTTCACGCTCGATGCGTCGCTTGACGCCGGGCCGGTCACGGTCGCGGAGCTGGCCAGGCTTTACCCGTACGACAATACACTCCGTGCGGTGAAGATCAGCGGGAAGCAGCTCCGCGATTATCTGGAATTCAGCAGTCGTTATTTCAAGTCGGCGGAACAGTCGGCCGCGGGGCCGCGGCCAGTGGTCGATCCCGCTATCCCGGGCTACAACTTCGATATCGTCGCCGGCGCTGACTACACGATCGATCTGACGCGGCCCATCGGTTCGCGCATTACCGCGCTCACCGTGAAGGGGCGACCGGTTGCAGAGCGCGACAGCTTTACGATGGCGCTAAACAATTACCGGCAGACGGGCGGCGGCGGATACGCAATGCTCAGCGGTGCTCCCGTCGTCTACGACAAGCAGCAGGATATCCGCCAGCTGCTGATCGACCAGGTGCAGGCCAGGGGAACAATCCGGCCGGAGGATTTCTTCACGCAGAACTGGAGGCTTGTCTACCCCGGTACTGCGACATCAGCGCCATCGGGCGGGACGGCTGGCGACGCGCCTCGATCCACTCCGCTCGCTGCCGGCGCGCCGCGCCTCCGCATCATTGCGACGAATGACTTTCATGGGGCGCTCGAGCCGCGAGCCGACGCGGGCGGCGTAATGCGCGGAGGTGCGGCATATGTCGCGGCGATGATCGAAGCGGCGCGCAGGGAATGCGCTCCCGACTGTCAGACGCTGCTCCTCGACGGCGGCGACATGTTTCAGGGGACGCCCGCGTCAAACC
>JALYJX010000132.1 GCA_030775065.1 Gemmatimonadota bacterium
AGCTAGGCCCGCTAACTAATTGATATACAAGGAGTTGCGCGATGATTTCCACATTGATTTCGGCGCTTCTTTGGGCTACCTTTAAACACTGTGAAATCGGGCACTAATCACACTTCTTCGCCCGACCTGAACGCCTCAAAAACTCCATGACGACCGCTCCCAATAACCGAGAGCGAATTCTTCCCCGGCTCATCCACGACGAAGTCAGGGAATCGTTCCTCAATTACTCGATGAGTGTCATCGTCTCGCGCGCGCTTCCCGATGTGCGAGACGGCCTCAAGCCGGTCCACCGGCGCGTCCTATACTCCATGAACGAGCTCGGCCTCGTTCCCGGCCGGCCCTACAAGAAATCCGCAACGGTCGTCGGCGACGTGCTCGGCAAATACCACCCGCACGGCGACTCGTCGGTCTACGACGCGATCGTGCGAATGGTCCAGGACTTTTCGCTGCGCTACCCGCTTGTCGACGGCCAGGGAAATTTCGGAAGCGTGGACGGAGACTCGGCCGCGGCCTATCGGTATACCGAGGCAAGGCTCACGCGGGTCGCGATGGAAATGCTGGCCGATATCGACAAGAACACCGTCGACTTCGCGCCCAACTTCGACGACCGGCTTCAGGAGCCCACGGTTCTCCCCTCGGCCGTTCCGAATCTTCTCATCAACGGCTCGTCGGGCATCGCGGTCGGCATGGCCACGAACATCCCGCCGCACAACATCGGCGAAGTCATAAACGCGACAATCGCGATCATCGACGATCCGGAAATCGATATCGCCGCACTGAGAAAAATCGTGAAGGGGCCCGATTTCCCAACAGGCGGATACATCTACGGCCGGGCCGGGATCAAAGATTACCAGGAGACGGGACGCGGCCGCATCGTCATGCGCGCCCGCGCGGTGATCGAAGAGAAGGAGTCGTCCAACAAGTCGCAGATCGTCATCAACGAGCTCCCGTACCAGGTGAACAAGGCGAAGCTCGTCAGCGACATCGCCGAGCTCGTGCGGGACAAGAAGCTCGAAGGCATATCCGATCTGCGCGACGAGTCGGACAAGGACGGAATGCGCATTGTCGTCGAGCTCAAGCGCGACGCAATTCCACGCGTAGTTCTCAACGGGCTCTACAAGCACACGACGATGCAGTCCACCTTCGGCGTGATCATGCTGGCGCTCGTCCCGGATTCGCACACTGGGCGACTGGTGCCGAGGATCATGCCGCTCAGGGAAGTGCTGGTGCACTACATCGATCACCGGCACACGGTGATCGTGCGCCGCACGCAATTCGAGCTCGACAAGGCGCTCGAGCGTGAGCACATCCTCGAGGGCCTCAAGATCGCCGTCGACAACATCGACGCGGTGATCAAGCTGATCCGCGCCGCCGCCGATACTCCGACCGCGAGCGGCCAGCTCCAGAAGCGCTTCAAGCTGAGCGAGCGGCAGGCCGAGGCGATTCTGAACATGAGGCTCGCGAAGCTGACGGGTCTGGAGATCGACAAGCTCGAGGCCGAGCTCAAGGAAGTGCGCGCGTTCGTGAAGGAGCTGCGCGAGATTCTCGCGTCGCGTCCGCGGCGAATGAAGATCATGCGCGAAGAGCTTCAGGAAGTGGCCAAGAGGTTCGGCGACGAGCGGCGCTCCGAGATCACGAGCGACGAGGGCGAGTTCACAATCGAGGATCTCATTGCCGAAGAAGACATGGTCATCACCATCTCCCACTCGGGCTACATCAAGCGCACGTCGGTCTCGACATATCGAAAACAGCGCCGAGGCGGGCGTGGGCTGAGCGGTCAGGGTTTGAAGGACGAGGATTTCATCGAGCGGTTGTTCATCGGCTCGACGCACGACTACATCCTCTGCTTCACCGACGACGGCAGGTGCTTCTGGCTCAAGGTTCACGAGATTCCGCAGGCGGGGCGCGCGGCAAAGGGCAAGCCGATCGTCAACCTCATCAACGTGAATCCCGACACCCGCATCGAGTCGATGGTTCCCGTCCGCGAGTTCAGCGACACACAGTTCCTTCTTTTCTGCACGAGAAACGGAACGGTGAAGAAGAGCGCTCTCTCGCAGTACTCGAACGTCCGCAACACCGGCATCAAGGCGATCAAGATCGAGCCGGGTGATGCTCTGATCGACGTTCAGGTGACGAGCGGAACCAACGACATCGTCCTTGCGACGAAGCACGGGCTCTCCGTGCGATTCCACGAGCAGGATGTGCGCGAGATGGGTCGCGACACGACAGGAGTGAAGGGGATCGAGCTTCGCGAGGGTGATTCGCTCGTCGGAATGGTCGTCATCAAGCGCGACGCGACGATTCTCGTCGTCACCGAGAAAGGCCTCGGCAAATGCTCGCACATCGACGATTATCGAGTGCAGAGGCGTGGCGGGAAGGGAATCATCACCGTCAACCGCACCGAGAAGACCGGTGACGTGGTTGGGGTGATGGAAGTGCTTCCGGAAGACGAGATCATGCTGATCACAAGGAACGGTGTAATCATCCGCTCCTCGGTGGCGCAGATCCGTGTCACTGGTCGTATCGCGCAGGGGGTCAGGCTCGTCCATCTCGATGAAGGAGATGTTCTGACCGCGGTGGCCCGAGTGGTACCGGAGGACGATGCCGAGTCGAACGGGGACGATTCGGTAGTTCCAGCGGGTGAAATCGAGGTCAGCGCCGACGAAGAGTAGGATTCACCCGAGGCACGCCCGTTTGGAAAAAGAAGTAATCGACGAGATCCAATCCCTGAGAGCGGCACTGCGCAACGCGGAAGCCGAGCTTCAGCGCGTCCGGGACGAAGGCGAGTCACGTCGTGACCTGGTCGACATTCTGCACGAGGTAATGGGAGATCTTCCAACGGACGAGATCTTCCATTTTCTCGTCCGTCGTCTTGCACGCGCCCTGCGTCTCTCGCATGCGTCGGTCATCAAGGCGAATTGCGACGCGAAAACGGGTGTCGTCGCCACGGCATTCGAGCAGCCCCATTTACATGATCTCGAGATCGAGCTCGAGCGCTATCCAGAAGTCGTCGCTGCGCTGAACGGACGCATTCCGGTATTGATTCCCGATCTTCAGGCGTCGCCCCTCTACTCGTCTCTGCGCGAAGGATGGCAGCGCGACGGAACGCACGTAAGCGTACGGTCGGTGATGGCGTTGCCATTCCCGATAGACAGCGAGAACATGGGCGTCTTTCTGCTGAGGCGCACGACCGACGAGCCAAGGTTCGACGCTGCAGATGTCGAGTTTGCTTCGACAGTTGTGCGGAGCGGAGTCACGGCGATTCAGCGCGCACACGCAATCGAGACGGCGCGCGCCGACAACCACCGGCTCGAAGCGCTGGCGCATACCGATCATCTGACGCAGCTGGTAAATCGCCGGGCTCTCACAATTCGGCTCGTGACCGAGATGGAGAGAGTGCGGCGCTACAATGCGCCGCTGTCGATGCTGCTCATCGACCTCGATCATTTCAAGCTGGTCAACGACACGTACGGACACATTGCCGGCGACAGTGTGCTAGCCGCGGTCGCGAGTCTCCTCCAGCGCGCTGTGCGGGCCGTCGATATGGTGGCTCGGTACGGGGGTGAGGAGTTCGTGGTGGTGCTTCCCGAAACGGGCCGGCAGGGCGCGATCGCGTTCGCCGAGCGAATTCGCGCGAGAATTGCGAGCAACGGCTTTTCCATCGGCGAGACAAATGTGATCCACGTCACCGCCAGCATCGGCGTTGCGACCTATCCGTCCCCTCGCCTGAATTCGGTCGAGGATCTCTTTCGCGCAGCGGATGTCGCGCTCTATCGCGCCAAGGGCAACGGGCGTAACCTAGTCTGCTGCTGAGGAACTGCGGCATGCTGCCGCACCTACCGATGTCTGAAAAATGAACGTGCACAAACTCCGCCTCCTTTTACGAGGGGCTGTCGGGGCTGTCGGGGCTGTCGGGGCGACGGCTTGCGTGGAGGCGTCGAACGAATCCCCCGGCACCGACACCACGATTTCCCGCGCCACTCCAGCGGTCAGCGCAACCAGCGTGAACCAAGGGACGTACGGCCTGCGCTCGCGAATCCGCTGGATTCTCTCGCCCGACAGCTCGGCCATCCTCGTCATGGTCGATCCGGTCTCGATCGAAAACGATCCACTGCCGAATGCTTTCTTCTTCGGGAGCGAGACACGGAACTTCCAGACGCGGATGGACAACGTATGGGACGTGGCGCCGGCGCCGGACTGGCAGTCTCTCGCATTTTCGCGGGCGTATGTAGTGCGCTCACCGAGCGATGATTCAATATCGGCAGCAGATTGGGTCGCGCTTGCGCGCACGACGGGAATGGACACTGCGACGGTGATCCAGGGCTCATTCAGCGCGAGCGGAATGACGACAATGCGCGCAATCGCGCAGCCGGGAATCATCAGGGTTCCGGCCGACGTTCGCGCCCCGGGCGCGACAGATGCCGCAGCGCCGAGGATGTTTCCGATTGCCCGCGGCTGGCGGGTGAGGTGGACAGTTGACGGCTCCACCATCGCGCTCGGCAACAATCCCGCGAGAGTCGAGGACGACGAGGGCTCGGAATCGTGGGCGGCCCTGGATCCGAAGACCAATTCCTTTCATGGAACGCTGCCGGCGGGCGCACGCCTGGCGGTTCCGCGGTGGAAGGACGGACCCGTGCTCGAGTCGGGAACCGCGATGGATCTGGAGGGCGGCAATCCAGTCGCCGTAACTGCCGGTAAGCGGAGCTTCTCGATAGAGAGTCAGAGGGGAGTGATCACAGCGCGCGAAACAACGCCGGGCGTGAGTTCCGGCGCGACACCATTTACGATTGGATCCGGGCGCGCTCTCGTTTCAACGCGTGGAGGACGGTACATCGTGGCTCTGGCGCCGCGCCGCAACGCCGTGGCCAACGAGATCCCTATCGAGGCGGTGGTCTACACTGTTGCCTGGTGAATCGCTCCTGAAGTAAGCATCTATGACGGAGGTTTCAAGAGATTCGACGGATTTAGCGGATTCGACGGCAGGTCGTACTGGCGTACAGCTAGCGTCACCTAAACGGCCACGGTTTTCTTTTTGTCAACGACAAAAAAACCGGCATGCTGAAATGACGTTTCGCCTGTTTAGCATCAGCTCGGAGACAATCCGCGCAATCCGTCGAATCTTTGAAACCTCCGTCATAGATGCTGGCTTACCGCCCGATACGCCGCATTTCCACCATGAGGCAGCGGTCCTGAACTACCTGTATTCCCGCCTTCGCGAATTGTTCAGCAGCTGCGTCGTTGCGAATGCCTGACTGAAACCAGACAGCCTTGGGTTTTTTCGCGATGATGTCATCCACATGGGGCGGAATGTCGTTCGACCGGCGAAAAACGTTGACGATATCCACGTCGCCCGGAACGTCAGCAACTCGCCGATAAACCGGTTCTCCCATCAACTCTTTCAGCTCGGGATAGTAGACCGGAACCGGGATTATCTCGTACCCCGCCATTTGCGCGTACTCAGGAACGAAATACGCTGGACGGTCGTACTCGCGCTTGATGCCGAGCACCGCAATTCGCCTGGCGTTCTCCAGCAACCGGCGAATGCCTTCGCCAGTCGTGATCAGATTGTCGCGCCACGTTTCGCGCTCTTCGGCGATTGGCATGTGCGCAAATACTGCAACGAGTGAGCCGGGGTAACGACTGGGTGCGCTCCCCGATTAGCTTTCGGCCTCGAAATACGCTCGAACCACGGAGACGCTCAACCTGATGAAGATGCTTGTCCTCGGCGCCGGGCTTCAGGGCTCGGCGTGCGCTTACGACCTGCTGCAGAACGAGGAGGTGACGGAGGTGCGGCTTGCCGACCTTCACACCGGGCATTTGCCGCATTTTCTCGCGCCGTATTCGGGAAAGCGACTTATCCCCACACCGGTGGACGTCCGCGATCACGAAGCGGTCAGCGCCTTGATGCGCGAAAGCGACGCTGTGATGAGCGCGATCCCGTACTACTTCAACGTCGGTCTCGCTAAGCAGGCAGTCGCGGCGGGCGTTCATTTCTGCGACCTCGGCGGGAACACCGAGATCGTGTTCGAGCAGAAAAACCTCGATGCCGAAGCGCGTGAAAAGGGAATCACGATCATTCCCGACTGCGGCCTGGCTCCCGGGATGGTCAACATTCTTGCCGAGTATGGAATCAGCCAGATGGACACTGCCGACGAGGTGAAGATCTTTGTCGGCGGACTGCCGCAGAATCCTGAGCCGCCGCTCAACTATCAGATAGTCTATTCTCTCGAGGGCGTGCTCGACTATTACACGACGTTGTCATGGATCATCCGCGACGGTGTGCGAACTCAGGTGAAAGCTCTGTCCGAGCGCGAGCCGGTGGTGTTCGACCCGCCTGTTGGCGAGCTGGAGGCATTCCATACGGCGGGCGGTCTCTCGACGATGGCCTTTCGATACGAGGGGAAGATACCCTCGATGGAATACAAGACTCTTCGCTACCCGGGGCACGCCGCCATCATGGAAGCTATTCGTGACCTCGGCCTGCTAGACGAAGATCCGATCGACGTAGAAGGAGGGCGTGTGGCACCGCGTGATGTAGCGATCGCTGCAATGGGCCCGCGTCTGACCAAGCCGGGCGGGCGCGACCTCGTGGCGATGCGAGTAACGGTGCGCGGGACAAGAGACGGCACGCCGAGACAGGTCGGCTGGGAGCTGGTTGATTTCTATGACGAAGAGCATGGCATCAGTGCCATGATGCGCGCGACTGGCTACTCCCTCTCGATTACCGGCCAGATGCAGGCGCGCGGCGACATCACGTTGAAGGGAGTCCACACACCGGACGAATGCGTGCCGGCTCCGAAGTACATCGCTGAGCTGGCGAAGCGCGGCGTGAATATCCGCCCCCTCGGTCAGTAGACATCTGCGCGCTGGCCACACATCCGTACAAAAAAGAGGGTCAGCGAGCAAAATTCGCCAGCGTTTCTCCCATGACGTCGATCATCGACTTGGCTGTCCAGCGATCGGCCCCGTTGTAGATGAACGAGAAGGCAATGACTTCACCGTCCGCGGCAGTGACGTAGCCGCCCAGCCCGACGACGTCGTTTGTCGTCCCGGTCTTCGCGTGCAGGTTTCCCTGCGCCGGGCTGCCCTTCATTCGGCGGCGCATCAGCTCCGATTCACCCGCAACCGGGAGCGATGCGTGAAACCACGGGCCCCACTCCGCTCGGTGCGCGTACCCCAGCATCTGCACCATTCCACGTGAAGTGATTCGGTCCAGAGTCGAGAGCCCGCTCCCGTCGAACACCTGCAGGGTCGACGAATCGGCGCGCACCTTCTCGGCGAAGAACTCCCGGAGCAGCGACCGGCTGTTCGCGATTGTTCCCTGCTTGTTTCTCTCAGGGCCGCGTGCCGCATTCCTCAGCATGAGCTCCGCGAAATGATTTATGCTCTCGCGGTTCATCGCCGAGATCATGCGGTCGAGCGTCGGCGACTGGATGCTCGCGATCTTCACGGCGCTCGATGGGGTCGAGCCGAGCCTGATGCCGCCGTCGACTGTGATGCCCCTGCCTATGAGCGCGGCACGCAATGCCCCCGTGGTAAAGCGCGCGGGATCTTCGACGACATAGACATAGCGCCGGGGAGGTGAACGCGAGCCGATCGTTCCCGAGACCTGGATCGAGCCGTCGCCGAAGCGCCGGACGGAGAGCCTTGCGCCTCCTCCAGCGACGGTTCTCACGTTGCTTACGAGTGATATTGCGGATGTCGCCGGCTCGAGCCGCACACCGTTCGGCGCGATCGTCACCCACACGAGATTCTCGTTGAGCGAGAGCGCCGAAACGCGCGCGGCGTAGCCGGACTGCAGATACCGGGTCAGCCATCCCTCCGGGATCGGCTGGTCGTCGAATGCCGTGTGATCGCCGACCACTTCACCGGTGATACGCCTGACTCCCCGCGCGGCGAGCTGGTCGGCCAGAAAATTCATCGGTGCCCCAGGCCCGCCCTGGAGATATCTGCCCGATAGCGAAGGGTCGCCGTCGCCCCTCAGGTAGACGTTGCCGCGCAGGGTACCGTCGGACTCGAGAGTTCCGTCGTGAAGGACGTCCGTGCTGAACTGATACCTCGGGCCAAGACGGTCGAGAGCGATTGCCGTCGTCAGCATCTTCATGAGCGATGCGGGCACCAGCGGCGTGCCGGCGTTGTAGTCGAACAACGTGTCGCCGCGCGTCAGCGACACTGCCATGAGCCCGAACTGCCCGCTCCGGATTCTGGCCGCCATCAAGCGGAGGTCCGCCCTGAGGGATTCAACAGAGCGCGGCGCCGTGTAGCGGATTGCCGGAGGCGCGGGCGGGGCGGGCCTCCGCACCGTCTTCCTCCCTTTTTTCTTTGTCGTTTTCTTCTTTGTCGTCGTCTTCTTCGCCTTCGACTGAGACACCGAAGTCTTGGCCTTCTTCTTTTTGCTCGTCTGGCCGTCGATAGACGTTGCGGCAAGCGCCGCCAGAACAAGTATCGCCATCAGGCGCAGCCTGCGATACAGCATGATTTTCATCGAATACGGATGGTCAAACAGGGAAATGCTCAGCCGCCAACGCGAATTTCGCACCACTCTTTTATTCCTTCGCCGCACGCCCCTTGCGTCTCTCCCTGGTCCGCTAGGCAAACGGTAATGGTTTGCATAACTTCCCGCCTGGAGGGAATTTCATGGCGTACGGCGCAGACGAGGCCGAGCTTCGGCCGATATCAACAAAAGCGACCCCGCGATCGTTGTCGGAGTCGCACAGCTCGGCTCGCGAGGGCATCATCGCGGGCTTCCTTGGAGCGACTGCGATTGCTGTCTGGTTCCTGATCGTCGACATCGTCTCCGGTCGTGCGCTGTACACTCCCGATCTCCTCGGCCGTGGGCTCATCAGCATACTCGGCAAGCCGCCTGTAATGCCGGATACCGTGCTGACCCACGTAATTGCTTATACACTCTTCCACTACGCGGCGTTCGCCCTGGTGGGAGTGATTGTGGCTTACGTGGTACACAAGTCGGCCGAGACGCCGGCAATTCTCGCCGGATTTCTCATCCTCTTCGTCGTGATTCAGATTGGCGCCTATGGATTGGCCGGCCTGTTCACCGAATCGGAATTCGGCAACCTGGCGTGGTATCAGATCTTCATCGCCAATCTGATTGCGACGGTGGTCATGGGCTGGTTTATGTGGACGAGGCATCCCGGCCTCAAGCACGACATTGACGTAGCGCTGACCGGGACAGACGCTTAGCCGATTGTTCCTGCGGGTTCGGTGCGAGCTGGGCAGGCGGGAGTGTCCGGTTC
>JALYJX010000133.1:0-8864 GCA_030775065.1 Gemmatimonadota bacterium
CAGTATGTGGACGTGACGGAGCCGGTCCAGTCTGCACTGCGTGAGAAGTATGGGTACGACATCAACGGCGAAGCGCTGGGTCGCGCGCTCATCGAGGCCTCGCAGATACGGTTGAAGGCGGACTCGGCGAAGGCCGCCGGGCAACCACCAACGGCTGTTCCGCTGCCCAAGCAGGATACGACCACGCGCTGACCGGACCACGGGTTGCGGGAAGGGGTATTGTTCAGGATGCGCAAAACATTTCTTGTTTCTTTGCTGATTGTCGCGCCGGCGCTTGGAGCGCAGGTGGCTCCGGTGCCTGCGCCGGCGGCATCCACTGCCGCCCGGCCGGCTCTCGCACGGATTCCGATCGACAGGGTCGTCGCAATCGTCGGAACCCAGCCGCTACTCTGGAGTGACGTACTCACGTTCATAAATCAACAGCGCGCGGCCGGCCTCACTCTTCCACCTGATTCCGCGGGGCAGGCTGCGTTCGCCCGTGACGCGCTGAATCAGCTGATCGACGAAGAGATCCTCGTGCAGAAGGCGCACGAGATGAAAATCGAAGTCACTGAAGGCGAGGTGAACCGCACGGTGGACGATCAGATCAAGCGAGTCCGCGACCAGTTCAAGACGGACGAGGAATACCGAACGGAGCTCAGGAATGCCGGCTTCGGCACGCCGGAGGAATACCGCCGCACTCTGTACTCTCAATTCTATCGGCGAACGCTACAGCAGCGCGTATTTCCCGACCTGCAGAAGACCGCGCATGCAAGAAACGTCAGCGAGACCGAGGTAGAGGAAGCATTCCAGAAGAACAGGGAGCTGCTCAAGAATCAGCCTGCGACAGTCACATTCCGTCAGATTGTCGTCGCTCCGAAGCCCACCGCCGCGCATAAAGCACGGGCCCGCGCAAAAGCCGAGTCACTGCTCGTGGAAATCCGTAAGGGTGGCGACTTCGAGCAGATAGCCAAGCGCGAATCCATGGACCAGGCCTCGAAGGCAACAGGTGGTGATCTTGGATGGAATCGACGTGGAGCAATGGTTCCGGCGTTCGAGCGCATGATGTTCGCGCTCAATCCTGGTCAGATCAGCCCCGTCGTCGAAACTGCATTCGGGTACCACATCATCCGCGTCGATCGAGTACAGGCGGCGGAGGTGCGCGCGCACCACATCCTGATCATGCCCGAGCTCGATTCCGCCGATGTAAATACCGCTCGTCTGGAGGCGGATTCGGTGGCGAAGGCCTGGCGTGCCGGCGCGAATTTCGACTCGCTCGTGGCGAAGCACCACGATCCGGCGGAGGAGAAGGGAATTCTGCAGCCGTTCGTCCGGGACTCGCTGCCCGCATCATACGGAACCGCGATCAGCGGCAGGAAAGCAGGCGAGGTCACTGATCCGTTCGAGCTGAAGGGTCCGAGCGGCGCGTCGAAATTCTCGGTGGTGCAGCTCGTGACGGTGAACGAAGCCGGTCAATACGTCGAGAGCGAGGTGCGAGATCGCATCCGCCAGCAGCTCATCGCCGAGCGTGCCACGCGCCAGCTGCTCGACGATCTCCGCAAGCGCACCTACGTGGCGATTCGGTTGTAGCGAGTGAGCATTCGGCTAGCCGTTACCGCGGGTGACCCGCGTGGCATCGGGCCGGAGATAATCAACAAGGCGCTCGCTGATCGCAGGATCGGCGAGCGCTCTGATTTCGTGGTGATCGGCCCCGAGGGTTGCGGCCTCGAGGTGGATGAGTCCGTCGGAAGCTGGAGCGCCGACGGCGATGCGGCTGCAGCCGGCCGTCTGAGCGGCAGAGCGGTCGAGCGTGCGGTGGGCCTGGCGAGCGAGGGAGCTGTTCAGGGCATTGTCACGGCTCCGATCGACAAGTTCGCGCTTCTTGCCGGTGGGTACCGTTATCCCGGACACACCGAGATGCTGGCCGAGCTCACGAGCTCGAGGGTTGCCATGATGCTCGCGGCACGGCGGGCACCGACGCAGGGGGGAAACGCGCTACGGGTAGTGCTCGCCACCACTCACATCCCGTTGCGCGAGGTGCATGCCGCGCTGACCGGCGCGAAGATCATCGCGGTCGCAGAAATTACCATCGAGTACCTCACCCGCTGGTTTGGAATTGCCGATCCTCGAATCGCGCTTTGTGCACTCAATCCACACGCTGGAGACGGCGGCCGCTTCGGCGACGAGGACGAACAGCTCCTCGCTCCAGCGGCACGCACCGCGGGAATCCTCGGGCCGTTTGCGGCCGATACGGTCTTCGTGCGGGCGATGCGGGGCGAATTCGACGCGGTGATTGCGCCGTATCACGATGTAGGGATGACGGCAATCAAGGTGGCGGCGTTTGGAAGCGCGGTGAACATCACACTCGGCTTGCCGTTCCCCCGCACTTCACCGGATCATGGCACCGCACTCGACATCGCGGGCCGCGGCGTTGCGGATCCGGGGAGCTTTATCGAGGCGCTGCTTCTGTGCCGACAGATTGTGGCTCGCGATCGCGCGCGCGGCGATCTCCCGCAGAGTGGAGATCGACAGCCAGCGAGTCGATCCTCCGACCGTCCATCTCGCGAACCGTAAAGATCGCTCCGCCGGCAATCACGCGATCGCCCGGCAGCGGCAATCGTCCGAGAACTCCGAACACGTAACCCCCGACCGTAGTGGCGTCGTCCTCCGGCACGTCGAGGCCGAACCGCTCGTTCAGCTCCCCGATGTTGGTGGTTCCCGGCACAACCGTCTCGCCCGCCCGGGTCTTCACTGGAGCGTCACTGTCTTCCGGCGTGTCGTACTCGTCGAGGATCTCGCCGACGATCTCCTCGAGAAGATCTTCCATCGTAATCAGGCCTGCCGTGCCGCCGTATTCGTCGAGGACAATTGCCATGTGAATCTTCAGGCGCTTGAAATCCGCCAGCACGTCCTCGACTTCCTTCGATCCGGGGATCATGTGCACCGGGCGCATTATCGCGCGGAGGGAAAATTCGACGCCCTCCGCGGTTGCTCCGGACTGTCCCGTCGCCGCCGGAATCAAAATCCGCAGTAGGTCTTTAGTGAGGACGATCCCGATGATGTCGTCGATCGTGTCGTCGTACACCGGGTAGCGCGAATTCCCGCTCTCTTCGACGATTCGCAGAATCCCGGGGAGCGTCGAGTTCACCTCGATGGCCACGATCTCGGTGCGCGGCGTCATCACCTCGCGCGCGTTTTTCTCCGAGAATTCGAACACTGCCCCAAGCATCTGCGCGTCTGCGTGCTGCAGCGAGCCGCTCTCCTGTGCCTGTTCCAGAAGGAGACGAATCTCCTCGGGAGAGTGCACCGTCTCATTCATCCCCGTAGTGGATTGACCGACCATCTTCAGGAGTGCGTTGGCCGAGTGGTTGAGAAGCCATATGAATGGAGTCATCACCCAGGCGAACAGAAGCAGAGGCGGCGCAAGAAACTTCGCGATCTGCTCGGGATGATTGAGCGCTGTCGCCTTGGGTGTGAGCTCGCCGAGAAGTACGTGCAGATACGTCAGGACAGCGAACGCGATAATGCCGGCGAGCGTGATGCTGAGGGAGGCTTCGACGGCAAACGGAAGCTCCGTGAACAACCCCGCGAACATCGCGGCGAGCCCGTCAACGGCTATCCATCCCAGGGCAAGACTCGCCAGCGTTATGCCCAACTGGCTGGCAGAAAGTACGAGACCGATATTAGAGTTTGCCCTCAGAGCGATCCGCGCCAGGCGGTCGCCAGACCTGACCATTGCTTCGAGCCGCGTCCGACGTGAGCGGACGAGGGAAAACTCGGCGCCTACGAAAAACCCGTTGAGGAGTACCAGCGAGAGAATGGCCAGCAGCCGGAGAATCACGCCTACAAGTTATCACAATCACCCCGGCGATGGGCCTTCCACCGGCGCCGACAAAGGCACGCATCTCCATGTGCCGCATGGAGATGACGATCTCCATGGAAACCTTCCCGGCCGTCATGACCACGCGCGCCACGCACCCGCGCGAAGCCTTCGCCTGGCACTCGCGATCACCGGCACGCTGCTCATTGTCGAGGTGATCGGCGGTTTTCTCACGAATTCGCTGGCTCTTCTCGCGGACGCGGGCCACATGCTGACCGATGTCGGCGCGCTCGGCCTTTCGTTGTTCGTCGCGTGGTTCACGATGCAGCCAGTCACTCCGCGAAAGAGCTACGGATACCTGCGCTGGGAGATACTCGCGGCATTTCTCAATGGCGCCACGCTGCTGCTGATCTCGGCGTGGATTCTTTTCGAGGCTGTCACGCGCGTCAGGAATCCGGAACCCGTAGAGGGCGGGCTCATGCTCGTGGTCGCCGTCGCGGGGCTCATCGCAAACGTGGTTGCCGCGCGAATTCTTCACCCCAGCTCGCGCGCCAACATCAATGTCCGGGGGGCCTACCTCCACGTGCTTGGCGACCTGCTCGCATCAGTGGGGACGGTCGCGGCCGCGCTGCTCATCCGCTACACGGGCTGGCTCGTTGCGGATCCGCTCGTCTCGTTTCTGACCGCAGCTCTGATCATTCGCGGAGCCTGGCAGCTGGTACGGGAGGCAGTCGACATCCTGCTCGAGTCGACGCCGCGACACATCGATCTTCAGATTGTGCGAACGCAGCTGGAAGCCATACCGGGCATCGAATCCGTGCACGACCTCCACATCTGGTCCGTTACGCCGAGCATGGTGGCAATGAGCGCGCACGCAATCGTGCGCGATCCGGCGGCCCAGCAGCACGCGCTCGAGCACATTCATGACGCAATGCGTCTATTCGGAATTCAGCACGTGACCGTGCAGCTCGAGCGGCGCGAAATGTACGAGCGGGAAGGGCACCTGCACGCGTGATTTTCGGCCGCTTCGGTCGTCTATGATGTGATGCCAAGAATAGATGCACTTCTGACGGCGATGGTGGACAATCGCGCACAGGCCGTACGCCTCGCCGATGGCGATGTCGCCTTCCTGATGATAGGCGGAACCCCGCAGCCGCTCACCCGGAATCCTCTCGCCGAGGGGCAGCTCATCGCTCTGCTGCGCGAGATGGCACCGGCTGAAATTTCGTCGCAGCTCGGCACGGCCGCGCCGCTTCAATTCATCTATACGAATGAAACCGGACGTTATCTGGCAAGGTTGCAGAACGATGGAGGGAAGCTTCGCGCGACAGTCAGTCCGGCGCCTCCCGTCGCGCCGAATGGAGAGCCTCACTTATCGTTGTCCTCCCCCGGGAACGGTGCAGCCGTCGCGTCATCGGCTAATGGGCATCCCGCAGCCGGTGGCAACGGGAATGGAAACCTCCCGCCGTCCCGTGTTCCCGGGCAGGCTGGACTGGAACCGCCGCGTGCCGCTGCGAACGCACCAGCCGGAGTCGTCGGTGACAGCGTTGAAACGGATGCAGGCGCCCCTCTCGCGAGAGCGGAGATCGACGATCTTCTGAGGACTCTCGTTCGCGACCTTGCTTCCGATCTCCATCTCCATGCAGGCGAGCCCCCGATTCTTCGCCTGCACGGGGAGCTCAAGCGTATCGAGGGAATGGAGCCGCTGACGCACTCGAGGCTCGAAGCGATGCTCGTCTCGATCATGCCCGAGCGAAACCTCGGCGAGTATCGTGAGACCAGCGACACCGACTTTGCCTACGAGATTCCGGATGTCGCGCGCTTCCGCGCGAATGCATTCCGCGATCACCACGGAGCGGGCGGAGTGTTTCGCGCGATCCCCAACAAGGTCGCGACTGTCGAAGGGCTCGGAATCTCTCCCGAAGTACAGAAGCTCTGCTTCCTGACTCAGGGCCTCGTGCTGGTCACCGGGCCAACCGGCTCGGGCAAATCGACGATGCTCGGCGGCCTGGTGGATCTCATCAACCGCTCTCGCGACGATCACGTGGTGACAATCGAGGACCCCATCGAGTTCGTGCACAAGAACAAGCGATGCGTCATCACGCAGCGTCAGGTCGGTCTCCACACCAATTCCTTCAAGAGTGCCCTGCGGGCCGCGCTGCGCGAGGATCCGGACATTGTCCTCATCGGCGAGATGCGCGACATGGAGACCGTCTCGATTGCTCTCGAGACCGCCGAGACAGGGCACCTCGTGTTTGGAACTCTGCACACCACGACAGCGGTCGGGACAATAGATCGGATCATCGATCAGTTCCCCACAGACCGGCAGTCGCAGATTCGAGTGATGCTCGCCGACACTCTGAAAGGCGTTATTTCGCAGACGCTCTGCAGGAAAATCGGTGGTGGGCGCGTTGCGGCTCGTGAGGTTCTCCTCTCGATGCCGTCGGTCTCCAACATGATTCGCGAAGGGAAGGCGTTCCAGATACAGTCGGTGATGCAGACCTCGCGCAGGCTTGGCATGATCCTGCTCGGCGACGTGTTGATCGACCTGGTCGAAAAGGGAATCGTGGAGCCGAATGAAGCCTGGAGGAAGGCCACCGACAAGGCCGCGTTCCTTGCGTCGCTGAAGACCCGCGGCCACGATCTTTCCTTCGCGGCAGAGTAGAGGCTGATCGGCCTACAGAAGGATATTCGGCACGGTTAGCTTCCGTGCTATGCAGACCCCGCAGCAGATTCGAAACATCGCCATCATCGCCCACGTCGACCACGGCAAGACCACGCTGGTCGACAAGATGCTGCGCCAGGCAGGAGCGTTCCGCGAAAACCAGGTGGTGATGGACCGCGTGATGGACTCGAATCCACTGGAGCGCGAGCGCGGAATAACCATCCTTGCCAAGAACACATCGGTGCGGTGGAGAGGCACCAAGATCAACATCGTCGATACGCCCGGCCATTCGGATTTCGGCGGCGAGGTTGAGCGCACGCTTCGAATGGTGAACGGGGTGCTGCTCGTCGTCGATGCTTTCGACGGACCGATGCCCCAGACGCGGTTCGTCCTGCGGAAAGCCCTCGAGCTCGGGCGCACGCCGATAGTCGTGATCAACAAGATCGACCGGCCGGGAGCCGATCCGCTGCGCGTCCACGACGAGGTTCTGGACCTCTTCATCGACCTCGAGGCGGACGCGTCGCAGCTGGACGCACCGGTCGTGTACGCGTCGGCGCGCGAGGGTGTCGCGACGATGGACATGGATCAGCCCGCGATCGATCTCACACCACTGTTCGACGCAATCGTGAGCCATGTGCCCCCTCCGCCCACCGACACCGCGTCGCCGTTCCAGATGCTGATTTCGACGATCGATCACTCGCCGTATCTCGGCCGGCTTGGCATCGGGCGCATCGAGCGCGGCAGTGTGCGCGTCGGAGATCAGGTCGCGCTGCTCCCCCTCGACGTTGACGCAAAGACACAGCAGGCTCGCGTGACGAAGCTTTTTGGTTACGAGGGTCTGGATCGGGTTGAGCTGGAGGAGGCGGCAGCCGGCGAGATTGTAGCACTGGCGGGACTCGAAGGCGTCGAGATCGGGCTCACCGTCGCCGACGTGGAGCATCCGGAGCGGCTCGCGGCCATCTCGGTCGAAGAGCCGACGATCTCCGTCGATTTTCTCGTCAACAACTCACCGTTTGCCGGAAGGGAGGGAAAATTCGTCACGAGCCGGCAGCTGAGGGAGCGCCTGTACCGCGAGCTCGAGCGGAACGTCGCTCTGCGCGTCGAGGACACGGATGCGATGGACACGTGGACCGTGTCGGGAAGAGGCGAGTTGCACCTTACCATCCTGATGGAGACAATGCGGCGCGAAGGGTTCGAGTTTCAGGTGTCGCGGCCGCGGGTCATCACACGTCGGGGTTCCCGCGGCGAGTGGCTGGAGCCGTACGAGGAGCTGGCGATCGACGTGCCGGAGGAGTTCCTCGGCGCCGTGATCGAGAAGCTTGGCCCGCGGCGGGGGGAGATGATCGAGATGAAAAACCCTGGTCAGGGGATGGTTCGGCTCCTCTATCGCATTCCGGCGCGCGGGTTGTTCGGCTACCGCTCGGAGTTCATGACCGATACTCGCGGTACCGGGATAATGCACCATCGGTTTCTCGATTATGGCCGCTGGGCGGGGTCGCTGGCGGGGAGAACCCGGGGGACGCTCGTTTCCATGGAAGCCGGTGTGATTGTTGCATTCGCGCTGGCCAATCTGGCCGAGCGTGCCACCCTCTTTGTCGCGCCAGGTGACAAAGTGTACGAGGGGATGCTCGTCGGGGAGAACTCCCGGCCTGGCGACATGGACGTCAACCCCACCAGGGAGAAGAAGTTGACCAACATGCGGTCGAAGTCGAGCGACGAGAACATCCAGCTCGAGCCGCCCCGGGAGTTGACTCTTGAAGGAGCGTTAGAGTATATCGAGGAGGACGAGCTGATCGAGGTGACCCCGCAGGCAATCCGTCTGCGGAAGCGCTTCCTCAGCGCGAACGATCGGAAGAAGTTGTCGCGCGAAGCGAAACGCGAGCGCGCGCTTCTCTAACCCCGGAGGACACTGATTTTATGTTGGACACGTTCGAGTCGCCGCTTGATGGATTTGCGGAGACGGGGGGGGACGCCGGCGACGCGAGGATGGGGAACGCGAACAACGATGGTTACGCGGCAGCGAGTCCGACGGGGAGCGACGATCCTGAAGATGAGATCGTGGAAGACGATCTCGATGACGACGAAGAAGACGACCTCGAAGACGACCTAGAGGACGATCTGGACGACGACGACGACGACCTGGAAGACGACGAAGACGAGCTTGACGACGAGGACGACGAGGACGATCTGGACGACGACCTCGTTGATCTGGACGATGAGTACGACACGGACGATGCGGACCGGCATCATCGTGGACCCGGGCACAACAAATACGAAGATTATTGACGGCGCGCTCAGCGAGTTGATTGTCCCGCTCCGCTGATGCATTCTTGTGCTGGCAATTCACCGCCACGGGAGGCTCTCTTTCCGTGGCGGTCTCACATTCAGCGATTCAGATGA
>JALYJX010000133.1:8874-9207 GCA_030775065.1 Gemmatimonadota bacterium
GATGAAACTCTCGATAACGGCAGCGACTGCTCTTCTCGTGATGGCTCTTCCATTTGCCGCTTCCGCACAAGTGGACGACGGTTTCTCGTGGGGATTGACGGCCGGCGCGGCAATTCCGGTTTCGTATCTGCAGGATGATCACAACACCGGCGTGAACGCCGGAATAACGTTCGCGTTCGGCGGCGTAGGTCAGCTCTTTGGCGTGCGGGTGGACGGGATGTTGAATCGATTCGGCGCAAAGAGCGGGACGGAGGCGGGGAACGCCAGAATCCTTGGCGCGACCGCGAACCTCGTGTACAGCCCGTTCAACGGTGGGTCCGACCGGTTCTACCT
>JALYJX010000134.1 GCA_030775065.1 Gemmatimonadota bacterium
TATTAGATGTAAGTAAAAGGTAACGGGCGCGTTCCCAGGATGTCAGCGACATTGGGAGAAGGCGGCCGTTGCATCGGTGTTGTTTGGCAGGCTGCGGCGCGGGGGGACTCGATCCTCCGTGAATATCAGACACCCGCTTCGACAGAATGGTTTTCAATCGCCGGCGAGACGTGCGGCCGGTACAACTTGCTCACCCTTACTAAAGGAGGGTCTTGAAAGTTTCACCATCAAGTCTGAGTCAGTCGGGAGGAGGGCCCACCCGAGTGGGCACCGCAGGATTTCGCAGTCGCAACTCGCTGTTTCTCGCACACTCATTAATTGAGGTAGGCATGAAGAAACAAATTCGTTCTCTCAGGTTGCTCGCCTGGTCGCTCGCAGCGCTCGCTGGCTTCAGCCCGGCGCTCGCGCAGGGTCAGGGTGCAGTAATCACCGGACGTGTGACGTCCGATCAGGGCCAGCCGATCATTGGGGCCCAGGTGTACATCAACGACCTGCAGATCTCGGTCGGAACCAACCAGAGCGGCAACTATTCGATCGTTGTCCCTCCCGCCCGGCTCACCAGTCAGGCCGTCAATCTCCGCGTTCGCGCCATTGGCTTCACGCCCGATGTAAAAAGCATACCGCTTACCGCGGGCGCTCAGACAGTCAACTTCGCCCTGCGGCAGGACATCAATCGTCTCGCCGAGGTGGTCATCACCGGAGTTACTGGCGCGACCGAGCAGACCAAAGTGCCGTTCGCCATTGCTCGGGTAAGCGCCGAAGAACTGGACAAGGCGCCGTCGTCCAATCCGCTGTCTGCGCTTGCCGGCAAGGTCGCGGGAGCGAATATCCAGGCTGCTTCAGGGCGGCCGGGCGCTCCGCCATCCGTCATGTTGCGGGCACCAACTTCGATCTCCACCAACGGCGTGGGTGCGAGCCCGGTCTACATCGTGGACGGGGTGATCCTGAGCGATCAGCTTCAGAATACCGGCGGCGGCGGGCTCGCCAGCATCAATGTGCAGGACATCGAGAACATCGAAGTCGTCAAAGGCGCCGCTGCTTCGTCGATTTATGGCGCCCGCGCCGCCCGCGGAGTGATCGCAATCACCACCAAGTCAGGCAAGAACCAGGCTGAAGGCATCCGGTTCAGCAGCCGAACGGAGTACGGCACCAGCGAGATCGAGAACAAATTCCCGATCAGCCAGTCACATGGCTACATACTGGATCCGACCGGCACGCGCTTCTGCATCGACGTGACCGGGCAGGCCTATAACGCGTGTGCCCGCTCGATCAACTATCAGGCGGAGGTATTCCGCATCAACAACAGCGGAGACCTTTTCGCACTGGCTCCGGTGGGCACCTTCCCGCATGATCCCGGCTCTTCGTTTTCCAAGACGTCGCCGGGCAATCCTCTCCAGAACTCCTTCCAGAACGAGCGCTGGCCGGGGACGAATTACGACGCGATCGAGCAGTTCGCCGACCCGAAGCCATTCTGGCAGCAGAACCTGGACATGCGCGGGCGGGCTGGCAACACATCGTTCTATGCCAGCGCCAATGCGTACTCCGAGGGCGGCGCTATCCAGTACCTCGATGGCTTCCAGCGGCAAAGTGGTCGCCTCAATCTGGATCATAGCCGGGGCAACTGGACGTTTGGGCTGACCAGTTTCTATTCCAAGGACCGGAAGGACGGCTTCGCTGCCGAGGACAATGCCGTCAATGTCGGCGTTCGCGTCAATAACAGCGCGTTCTTCCGCCTGACCCGGCAGCTCCCAATCGCAAATCTCGACGAGCGGGATGAAAAGGGCCGTCTCTTCGTCCGTCCCAACCTGGGCGGCGGCGGCTCGCAGAATGACAACCCCATGTATCGCCTCGAGAACGTCCGCGATTTTGCGAACACAGCCCGCTTCATCGGAAGCGCGAACGCGCAATGGCGGCCTGTCACCTGGGGTGATCTGACCGTGAACTTCAGCTACGACGGCGCCGACGTTGCCTTCCAGCAGTTTCGCGACAAGAACTACAGGACGACCACGGGCCCGGCATCGGCTACCCACCTGGGCGAGCTAGTCAAACGGGATGAGTCACAGCACCAGCTGAACACTGGAGCCAACCTCGTTCTCCGGAAAACGCTGTTCGGCGATTTCAACGCCCGTACGACACTGCGCTACAGTTACGAGGATTCCGACTACGGCTATCGCCGCGGTCAGGGATCGACGCTGGCGGTGGTGGCTGTTCCCAACCTCAACAACGTTGGGGCCGACATTTCCATCACTTCGGTTTCGCAGCAGGTAAAGAGCATCGGTTACCTCGGCGGTATCGATATCGACTGGAAGGATCGGTACATCATTGGTGGACTCATCCGTCGGGACGGCAGCTCACTCTTCGGCGCCGCCAACCGATGGACCACCTGGGCACGAGGATCGGCTGCGTGGCGGGTTTCGCAGGAGCCGTGGTGGTTCGTTCCCAAGATCAATGAGTTCAAGCTTCGAGCATCGGTGGGTACTGCAGGCAACCGGCCGCCTTTCGCAGCACAGTATGAGACGTACACGCTGACCAGCGGCGTCCTCGGCGGGGCCTTCACTATCGGAAACAAGGATCTCAAGCCGGAAACGGTGAGGGAGACCGAGCTGGGCACCGACATGGAGGTTTTCAATCGAATTGGTCTTGGCTTCACGTGGTCGAAGACGAGGGCGAAGGATCAGATCCTCGCGGTGCCTCTGGCTGCGTTTAGCGGTGCGTCACAGCAATATCAGAATGCGGGCGAGCTCGAGGGACAAACGTACGAAGCGTCGATCAATGTTCCGGTTTTCCGGCGTCGCGATTTCAGCTACGCGATCCGCGGCACGTACGACAGGTCGTGGGCTACTATCACGAAGCTCCTCGTACCGCCGTACACCTTTGGCTCCAGTGCGCAAGGAACGGACAAGCTGTTCTTTGCCCGTGAAGGTGAAAAGTACGGTACGCTGTATGGGCGCCAGTTCATAAACAGCTGCAGCCAGCTCCCGAGCACCCTTGCTGCTGCCTGTGGGCCGGGCCTGGATTTCCAGAGGAACAATGAAGGCTTCATCGTTTACGTCGGGGCTGGCAACACGCCCGCAGACGGTATCACCAAGAACCTGTGGCAGTCGCAACTTCTCAAGAATACGCCTTTCTACTCGACCAAGCCCACGGGTGAGGGGGGCAGGCTGCACAGCAGCAATGACGTGTACTGGGGCATGCCGATGGTTGTTCGTGACAGCACGGGCAACGCGATCCCTTCACCCCTGGGTAACGCGCTGCCCAAGTATCGCTTTGGAATCGCTCAGAACTTCACCTTCAAACGCTTGACGGCTTATGCCTTGATCGATGCTGCGATCGGCCGCAGCGTTTATAATCAGGGCCGCGGCTGGGCGCATCTCGACTTCCTCGCCGGCGAGATCGATCAGGCCGGCAAGAATGTCGAAGACGCCAAGCCTTTCGGGTATTACTACCGGGCCGCAAATCCGGATCACTCGAACGGGATCGGCGGTTTCTATGATTTGCTTGGTCCCAATTCAAGGCATGTCGAGGACGCGAGTTACAGAAAGCTCAGGGAAGCCAGCCTTGCATTCCACTTCGGACGCGTCCCGGGAATTACGGGTGACTGGACCGCTGCCATCGTCGGGCGCAACCTCAAGACCTGGACGAAGTACACTGGGTTCGATCCTGAGGTTGGGTTTGGCGCAGTCAGCGGGCAAGGGGGGTCTGGCGCGAACTCGTCCGGCTCCGGGCTGATCAACGCCGTGGATGCTTTCCAGTTCCCGAACCCACGCACGTTCACGTTCTCGCTGTCCACCAGCTTCTAATCAGTCTGATTTCCGGCGCGGAGCTTCGGCTCCGCGCCGGCGATCAGTTTCCGGGGATTACAATGCGAAAGCTCGGTCTTTTTGCAATTCTTTCTGCTGCATCGCTGGCCGCCTGCAGCGGCGATGAGATCATTGTTCGAAACGAAAACAATCCGGATGTGGAGCGCGTACTCGCTCGGCCGCTCGATGTCGAGGCTTCAATTGCGAGCTCCTACGGCCGAATGCACCAGGCGTCCTTTGGCACGAACCCCTCTGTACTTCCATCGTTCCTCACGATGTCGTTCGAGAACGCATCGGGTCTGGCGAACTGGGCGATGGGCCCACGCAGCGGAATCCCGCGGGTGGCAATTCAAAACAACCGCGGGAACCCCTACGAGGGCGAAAATCAGCTCCAATTCACGAGTCTGGCACGTGCGGCTCGCGCGGCTGCAAACGGCCTGGTTTCTCTCAACAAGCCCGACTTCACACTCGGCTCCGAGGCATCCAATCAACGCGCGAGAGCGTTCGCGTGGCTCGCCATGGGAACGGCCAACGGAAACGTCGCGTTGGCGTACGACTCCCTCACTCCCGTCACGCTCGACAATCTCGGTGCCGAACCGATCCTCATGTCATACACCGAGGGAATGGCAGTCGCGCTGAGCCAGCTCGATTCGGCGGTAGACGTCGCCGGTCGGGCCCCTGGATTTTCTCTGCCAAGCGAGTGGGTCAACGGGAATTTACTCACCTCTGCTCAAGTGCAGCAGTTGGCGCGGGGTTGGCGGGCACGCTTTCGCGCAGGGGTGGCCCGCACTCCAACCGAACGTGCGGCCGTAAACTGGGATGCCGTAATCGCCGATGCTGGTGGCGCGCTGACGACGGACCTGCGGGTCACAATGTCTGTTGCGGCCGGAACAGTCTGGACGCTCGCGGATGCGCAGCACTACTCTTATGACACCTGGTCACAGATGAGCCCGATGATTATCGGGTTCGCCGACAGCGCCCGCGTTTGCCCACCAGGGCCCCCGGTGGTCGACTGCTACGACGGCTGGCTACAGACTTCGCTCAACAGCAGAAGCGCCTTCCTGATCAAGACGGCGGACCAGCGATTCCCCTCCGGCGAAACCCGCGAGGACCAGCGGAATACCTCCGGTGTTGGCGACTTCCCTGATCCGCCGCGAACAAACCTTTACTTCAGAAACCGGCGGACAACCGATCCACCGGTAGACGCGTTCAACCGATCCCAGTACGATTTTTATCGCTTTCAGAACTGGGCGAACACCCGTAACGGTCCGTATCCGGTCATGACAAGGGCGGAGATGGACCTGCTGATGGCCGAGGGATACATCCGGAAAAACGACTTCGCCAACGCAATGGCAAAGATCAACATCACACGGGTCAACAACGGCAAGCTTCCGGCGCTTGTTGGCATCACCGCGCTGAACCAGCCGATCGGTGGGGGCGGCTCGTGTGTTCCCCGCGTCCCGCAACCACCCAGCTTTACTACCGCTGGATGCGGTAACATCATGGAAGCCCTGAAGTGGGAGAAGCGAGTGGAAACCGCCTTCACTCATTTCGGCGCCTGGTACTTCGACAGCCGCGGCTGGGGCGATCTTCCGGAGGGTACTGCCGTTCACCTCCCGGTTCCCTTCCAGGAATTGGATGTTCGGGGAATCCCGATCTATACCTTGGGTGGAGTCGGGAATCCGGGCTCGGCTCCCCGTGGTACCTACGGTTACTGAAGAGTTTTCTGTTGGACGCTACTCGTTTGACGTTGCTTCCGCGCAATGCCCGTCGCGCACTATCGGCGGCGGGCCGCGCTTTCGGTCTCAACCTGTGTAGGGCGACTGCGTCCGCAGGGATTGCGTCGACTTTATTCTGGACGACGGGATGCTATACGTATACGGCCAGCGCAGCTTCCGACATCGTACCGAGCACCGTCGTCGCGGCGGAGATCAGCGATGCCGGCCGGCTGGCGCTGGCCGGACAGGTCGGGCCGGAGGTTGCACGCATAGAGGGCGAGGTCGTTCAGCGGTCGGACACTTCGCTCAGCCTGATGGTGTCCGAGGTCAGCTACTTGAATGGGCTGCTGAACAAGTGGCAGGGCCAGGCGGTCTCGCTGCGCATACAGGACGTGAAGTTGTTCTCCCAGCGCAGGCTGTCGAGAAGCCGCACGGCTCTTGGCTTGGCGATGGTCGGCGGCCTCGTAGCACTCGCGCTCTCGAACAAGAGTTTCAGAGGTATCTTCACCGGGGGTACAGGGCCGGATAAGCCGCCTCCCGATCCCCCCGAATCGTGATCAGAGCTTTCCACCGAGGAGTGATATTGATGCAATTTCAGCGTATTTTACTTGCGGGCTTCGCTTCGCTCGCTCTTGCAGCGTGTAACGATGACCCTGTCTCCAGGGAAGTTGCTCCCGAGGCTTCAGCTCAAGTGCGATGGGTGAACGCAGTCTCGGATACGGTGGCGATGGACTACCGCTTCGTGACGTATCCATCGAACGCGTCACAGGCAGGCCTCGCCTTCAGAGCCAATAGCGGTAATTGGCGCAGAGTCCCCGCCGGGACTCACCGCGTCCGCGTGTTCTTCACAAACTCGACGGCGGCTGGCCAAGCGGCGTCAGTCGTGTCTCAGGTATTCGTCGACACGACATTTTCGCTCGAGGCTGAGAAGAAATACACAATTCTGCACTATGGCTATACGAAGGCGAGTGCCACTCCAAAACACCGCCTCATTGTCATCGAGGATGTGCTGCCGACGGTGCCTGCCGGCCAAATAGCGGTTCGCGCCGTTAATGCCGCTCCCGCGTTTGGCACGGTGAACATTTTCGCCAGCACTGCAACGGCGACTGGAGGAGCCGCCACTGGCTCTCCGGTTTTCAGTAACGTGGCGCCTGGAGCAGTCACATCATGGGTCAACCTGCCCGTCGCAACAGGCACGAATTCGTACCGGGTGGCCGCGACTGCGCCCGCCTCGACCGACGCGCTGGCCGATCTTCTTGCCCCAGCCGGAACCGCTGCAACCGCCGCGACTGCAACGAGTGCCGCTCTGGATGCAATCGCGGGGACGCGGCAGGGCACCTCGGCACTCACAGTGGTGATCTTTGGCCCGCAGGTGGCGTATGTGCTGCGGACGCCTACCGGCACGAGCAGTTCAGTGGCCGCAACCACAACCGGGGGCGTCGGCGTGCTTCTGGACGCGCATCCTGCTCGCATCAGCCCCTGAGCCGAATCGCAGCGGTGGACGTGTAAGCTTTGCGGCCCGCCAGTGCTTGGCGGGCCGCCTTCTTTTGTGAAGCAGGCAGATCCCGTCGCTGGACGAACTTTCACTGGCGTCCGGCGGCGCCCGGATTATCTTCTAGATGTTCCCCCAAAGGGGAGAATACGTTGCGCATTACCGGACTATGTACCATCGCGTATGTGGCAGCTTCTTTCCTGAGCGCTGCCGGGTCGGCGCACGCGCAGGAGCAGCGGCGCGCTGCTTCCGCACTGACCGGTATCGTTGTCGATACGCTGGACGCACCAGTGGCTTTCGCTCAGGTGTCTGTCGTTGCTGGCAGCCATCAAAGCACCGCCGACGAAGATGGTCGCTTCCGTGTTAGAGGTCTGCTCGCGCAGAAGACACTCTTCGAAGTGCGCAGGATCGGGTACAATCCAACTTATTTCGAAATAAATCTGCCAGACGAGGCAACCGTCGAGGTGCGTATAAGACTCCGCGAGACGCCTCGCGATCTCGCTCCCGTCGAAGTGTCTGACGTCAGAGATCCGCTGCGGCGCGTCGGATTTTACGAGCGCCTGGCCACAGGCCACGGGTATTTTCTCACTCCCGAGATGATTCAGCGGACGCGACCGGCGCGCGCGACCGACGCTCTACTGAACATCCCGAATGTGGTGGTCGTCAGGCGGGGGTACCGCACTCGCGTGCTCACCGCAAATCACCGGTGCGAGTACGCTCTCGTGGTTGACAAGGTCCTCGTTGGCGAACCCGGCTCGCGGGTTCGAACGGCAAGTCCGGATGACGCAGTGAGTGCGAGCGACCTGTACGCCGTCGAAGTGTATCCGAGGAATCGGGGCGTGCCTCCCCAGTTTCTCGGGCTGTCCCACGAGGACGGCTGCGGCACAATCATCATCTGGACCAAGGGAATGATCGCTCGCTGAAGAGATCGACTCAGAGCCGACCGTATCAGTACTGACGATCGCAAGTCGGTTGTCGGGATGGTCGTCGAAAGCTTAGGTTGTGCGAGTGCGCAAACCACTCTACGCGCTCGCCGCTTTCGCCGCGGTCGCGACGTTGTTTCTGACTCCTACCGGCTGTTACCTGAGCCGTGGTGCTTGGGAAGAAGGAAAGATTCTCGCGCGACGTCAGCCAATAGCCGAGCTCGTCCGGGATCGCCGCGTCGATCCGGTAGTACGACGCAAGCTCGAGATCGTCCTCGCCGCGAGGGAATACGCCCGGGATTCAATCCGGCTCCGTACAAAAGAGAGCTTTACGACCTACTCGCGCCTGGACAAGGACACGCTCGTTCTCGTTCTATCCGCCGCGTACCGCGACAAGCTCGAGCCGTACACGTGGTGGTTTCCGATTGTTGGACGAGTTCCCTACAAGGGATACTTCGACTTCGATGCGGCCCGCCGAGCGGCGCGCAAGTTCCACGAGGACGGGTATGACGTTTCACTGCGACCCGCCGATGCTTTCAGCACGCTCGGCTGGTTCAACGATCCGCTGCTGAGCACGAGTCTCAAGCGTGATTCGATTGACCTCGCAAATACCGTCATTCACGAGCTGACTCACAACACTTTCTATGCTCCCGGCAGCGCACCGTTCAACGAGTCGTTCGCCAGCTTCGTCGGTGCGCGTGGGGCTGCGGCATTCTTTCGGTCACGCGGACAGAGTGGGGCTGCGGCCCGAGCCGATGCTGCGTGGGAGGATGAAAAGATTCTCGGCGAGTTCTGGAGTTCGCTCGCGCGCACGCTGGACTCGGCCTACTCGGCGCATCCTGAAAGCCGTGATGCGCGCATCAGAGTGCGCGACACGGTTTACGCGCGGGCGCGGGCAACACTCATCACGCAGATCGCACCGCGGCTGCGAACGGTGAGCCCATGGTATGCCCAGCGCGTACCGCTGGACAATGCCTCACTTCTCGCGCGTCGCGTGTACGCAAGAAATCTCGAGTTGTTCGACGCTGTCTACATGAGAGAGGGATCGAACCTGCGACGTGCTATTGGCCGGATCATCACACTCGCGAAAGCATCGCCGAAGGACCCGTACGATGGGTTGCGGCGGTGGCTGGCGGCTTTCCCAGTCCCTGCAGGCTAGTACCGGCTGCCGCATCAGGGGGGACGTTCGCGGCCGGAAACCCTGCTTTCGCCAAAGCCGCGACAGCCGGGCTATTGACCGGTCTGGTGCGCTGGGTATTATAC
>JALYJX010000135.1 GCA_030775065.1 Gemmatimonadota bacterium
GCTGGACATAATGAGTGTGCTCTGGGAGCTGGGAGAGGCAACGGTTACCGAAGTGCGGGACCGGGTCGATCCAAGCCTGGCGTACACGGGCATCTCGAGCATGATCCGGACGCTGGAGATGAAGGGGTACGTGTCGCACCGGCGCGGGGAAGGGAAGACGCACGTCTACTTTCCGGTGATCGAGGCTGAGAAAGCGGGCGAGTCCGCGCTCGGCCGAGTGCTGGACAAGATCTACGGTGGATCACCGATCAAGCTGCTTGCTCATCTCATGGAGCAGAATCGGCTGTCGGACAAAGAGCTCGCGCGCATGCGCGACTTGTTGAAGCGGCCGACAAAGCGGCGATAGGCCGCTCCATTATCCGCGACAGCGTCTCTGCGGTGGGCGCGGTGGCGGCTTATCGGCATCGTTTGTGTCTAACTGCAGCTGGGTCGGTGCCAGTCTTCTCGAGTCGCAACGGTCAGTGGCACTATCAGCGTAGCATCGTTTGCAAGCTCGAGGAAAAGACGAGCATTTCCGCTGGCAAGAAGCTCGAACATCCGATCGCGATCGCTGGACGCCACATCGAACGAGCTGCCGGCAGTGAATGATACTGGTGACGTCTGCATCGAGAGAACGGCGACTACGCGCGATGGATCGCGGCCATCCCGCAGCGTCAGGCGCGTGGGGGCCGCGGCCAATCCTTCTCCTCTCACTACGTGCGACACCGAATTCGATACGGGTTGCTCCGGCTTGTACTGACGAAAGCCCATCGATTCGACGACGACTGTACCTCCACTCGGCGGCGTTCCGGCGCCCTGCACGGATATGAAGCGTGTCTCGTATACGCACGCGTAGATATTGCAGCCTGCGAGACTCAAGAGGATGGGAACAAACGCGAAAACGGTGTGTCGGCGCATCAGTTTCCGGGATTTGCGCGAAAGGACCATGAGCCTTATACCCGAGTGTTGCGGCTCCGGTGCAAATCCATCCTTCTCACCCTACGGCTGCAACGCGTGCCTTCTCTTGCTGACTGTGATGTGCCAGTATATTGCGCCGAATGACAGCCTTCATCGCACTCCTTCGCGCCGTAAACGTGGGAGGAACCGGCAAGCTGCCGATGGCGGACCTCAAAGCGATGTGCGAAGCGGCCGGGTTCCGCGAAGTCCGAACCTACATCGCGAGCGGAAACGTGGTCTTCGAGAGCGGACTCAGCGAGACCGCGGTGCGGAAGGAGCTCGAGAGCAGGCTCCTCGCCTACGCCGGCAAGCCCGTCGCCGTTTTAGTGCGTACCGCAAAGGAGATGGCAGACGTGCTGGCGCTCAACCCTTTTCCGAATGCTCCCGCAAATCGCACAGTGGCGATTTTTCTCGATGCGGCGCCTCCAGCAAACGCCCTCGAGACTCTATCTGGAAGTGTAGACGAGGAGGTCGCGCTTGGACGGAGGGAGATCTACGTCCACTACGGCGCGAGCATGGCGGGCTCGAAACTGAAAATACCCGCGGCCAAGAATGGAACCGCTCGCAATATGAACACAGTTGCGAAGCTGGCGGCGATCGCCGCTGCCGCCGTAACGCCGGCGGCTTCCACCAGCACGTTCAGACGCAAGTAGCCTGAACGCTTTCGAGCGCTACCGCTTGTCGTCAACCAGCCGAAGCACGAACTTCCACCGCGCCGCCCGTGGGTGCAGCGGCGCCAGCTCAGCCGTCATCGCCATCGCCCATTCGCGGCGATCGCGGTGGAGGACTCGCGTCGCGACGGCGACAATGTGCGCGGGCAAATCGCTCACGCGCCCTCCGTCTGCAGCTTGAGCGGGACGCGGCGCCGCTGAGCCGACGTCGCCTTCAGCTCAGCCACCAGTTCCAAGCCGGAGCGTGTCAGCCGGTAAAGGTGTCGCGGCGGCCGACCCGCCTCGGGACCAGTCTCCCAGCTCGTTTCGAGGAGGCCCCGGTCCGCGAGCCGCATCAGGATCGGATACATCGAGCCTGCTTTGAGGTCGAGCTCCTGACAGAGGTCGTACCCGTACCGCCACTCGCGCGGTTGGTGCGCGAGGGCGCGTAGCACTGCGACGGTCTGGGCGGAGGGGCGGCGGGCGCGCGTCATCGGGTGTAACTCTATCTAGATAGAGTTATTGGCGCAAGAGGAACCTCTCACGAAATCCACGACGTCACAAGACGGACAGTTGAGAGCGGGTTCGGGTGAAGATGGATTGCCCGCCTGCCGGGCGTTCACCTCTTGACCGCGATTCCCTGGACCTCGAATCTCGCGCCGAAGAGAAGAGTCCCGGATCCGAGGAACGCCCGGGCGGGGAACTCTTTCGTGAAGTACGTGCGATACACTCGGTTGAAGGCGTCGTAATGCGACACGTCCGAGCAGAAGACCTGTACCGACACCAGGTCGTCCATGGACATGCCCACCTTCTCGAGCGTTGCCTTCACATCGTTGAGGACCAGGCGGGCCTCCTCGGCAGCGGAGGCAGGCACCTTCCGGTCTTCGGTAAGGCCAATCTTGCCGGCGAGGTAGAAGGTGTTGCCGACCAGCACGCCACCGCTGAATGGGCCCGCGGCAGTATCGGCGCCTGTCCGAGGATCGACGTATCGCCGGCCACCCTGGGCGATCAGAGCACCGGGTAGAGCGACGACAAAGAGCAGGGTTCCAAGTGCCGCGGTAACGGTCAAGCGACTCATGCTGCCTCCGAAAGACTAAAAACTGGTACTGGACGCCACCGAGACTGCGGAGACAGTGAGCAAACCGCAAGCGCGGAACGTTGCGGTTTAACAGGACTCCAACCTTCCTGCCGGTGCGGTTGTCCAAGCCTCAATGAATGATGCGTGGCGCCATTTCATTCTTCGTGGACCCATATGGGCCCTGCTGCCGGTGCTTTATGGAAATGCCCCGATACGGTCGGCCGAACTCGAGCGCGCCAAGACCCTTGCTCGGCAGGTCACCATCCATAGAGACACCCACGGCGTACCGCACATCTACGGGAAGACCGATGCAGCGTGCGTCTTCGGACTGGCGTACGCCCAAGCGCAGGACAACCTCTGGCAAATCGAAGACAACTACATCCGCGCTCTTGGTCGCGCGGCGGAAGTGTACGGAGAAAGCACTCTCCGCGACGACCAGCTCACGCGACTCCTGGAGATTCCGCGACTGGCTCGCCTGGAGTACGGGCGAGCGAGCCCGCGCATGCGGCGCCTCTACGACAGTTTTGCCGAGGGGCTCAACTACTATCGATCGCGTCATCCGGAGGTGCGCACGCGACTGCTCGAGCGGTTCGAGCCGTGGCACACACTCGCGCTGATCCGCTACAAGTACTACCTCGACTTCGCATCACAGTCCGGGCTCAGGCGGGATGAGCTCCCCACGGCCTTCTCGGAGTCGCGGCTCAATTCTCCGAAAGGTTCGAATGCGTGGGCTCTCTCCGCGACGAAGAGCGCGTCGGGTCATCCCATGCTCTTCATCAATCCGCACCAATCCTTTTTCGGCGCGGAGCAGTACTACGAAGCTCATTTGCGCAGCGAGGAGGGATGGAATTTTTCCGGTGCGACGCGACATGGCTTTGTCGTACCCTACATTGGCCACAACGAGACGCTCGGCTGGAGTGTTACGGACAACTACCCCGACATTGGCGACCTCTATGTGGAAGTTTTCGACCATCCGACTCGCCCGCTGAGCTACCGGTACGGAACCCGTTACCGTTCGGGCACGCAGTGGACGGAGACGATCAGTGTTCGCACGGACAGCGGAATGTCCACAGTACCGACAGTGATGCGGAAGACGCATCACGGTCCGATCGTCGCCGTGCGCGACGGGAAGCCACTCGCGTTGCGCATGGCGAAGCTGAACGAGGGCGCATGGATCGAGCAGCAATACGACATGACGCGTGCGCGGTCGCTCGACCAGTTTCGGGCTGCTCTGCGCAAGCAGGGTGTCGTGTATATGAACCTGACGTATGCGGACCGCGACGGAAACATCTACTACATCTACAACGGAGCGGTACCGCGTCGGTCGGCGAAGTTCGACTGGTCGAACCCTGTCGACGGAAGTGATCCTGCAACGGAGTGGCAAGGGTACCACACACCCGACGAGCTACCGCAGCTCTTGAATCCGCCCAACGGCTACGTTCAGAACTGCAACTCGTCACCATTCACGACGGCCGGTATTCACGCAACCATTTCGGGAAATTTTCCTTCCTACATGATCGGGCCGGAGTCCGACAACACGCGTGCTCGCATGTCGCGCAGGATTCTGGAAGGAAAAGAAAAGTTTTCATTGGATGACCTGGCAGCCGCGGCTTTCGATACCTACGTGTTCGAGGCCGACGCTCACATCCCGGCCGTTCTGGACGAGTGGAGCAGCTTCCGCCGGGCGGAGCCGGCGCGCGCCCGGGCGCTCGAGCCCGCACTTCGTGTGTTGGGCACATGGAATCGTCGAGCGGATCCGGAATCCGTCGGAATGACGGTTTTCTGGTCTTACGCGAACTTCGCTTTTGGGAGGCTTGGCGCCTGGAAGGACTCGGCCTGGATTCGGATGCGTTCGCTGGAAGATGGTCTTCAAAGGCTCGAGACGGCGTTTGGCAGCAGGGAAGTTCCCTGGGGTGAGCTCAACAGACTTCAGCGGCCCTCAGCGGATGGCGAACCGTTTCGCGATGACTTGCCGAGTGTGGGCGTCGGCGGAGGTCCGAACTGGCTGGGCGGTATTTTCTCGTTCACCAGCCGATCCGCCAGAGGGCAGAAGAGACGATACGGATTTGCAGGACACTCATACGTCAGTGTGATCGAGTTCGGCCCCACGGTGAGAGCGCGCTCGATTGTCGTGTTCGGACAGAGTGGTGTAGCCGGATCGCCTCATTTTTTCGACCAGGCGCAGCTCTATGCGAAAGGGCAATTCAAGAACGCGTGGTTCACACTTCCTGAGATTCTGGCGCACCTGGAGTCATCGTACCACCCAGGGGAGGAGAAGAGCTAGCAAGGCTGTCGTTAGAGACGGCGCGATGCTTCTCGTATCGAACGTCCCCATGGTCCGCCGGTCCTGCCAGCTCCCACCCGGCTGCCTGATAGAACCTGTGGGCGCGAGTATGTGGCGCCTCATCCGTCTGGAGCTGGATTTTTTCCCAGCCCGCCTCGAACAACCAGTCTTCGGCAACTCGCAGGACTGCGCGCCCGAAGCCGCGGCCTTCGGCGCTGGGGTGCACGAACACCGCGAACACGGTGCCTGTCCTCGCGTCGGCCATGCTTAACGCCACGATCACATTCCCGTCCTCGGCCACCCACACGCGCTGATCCGTTGCGTCGAGCATCGCGGCAACGGAAGCGGGAGTGACACCACGCTCGGCGAGCTTGACGAGATCGAGGTGGTTTTCGCGCACGCTGGTTCGAATAGAAAACAGGGCCGGCATATCCGCCGCGGCTGCTTCGCGCACGTGAATGTGGTGCGCCGATCCCGTCTCGCTCATTGGTTACCTGACAGCTCCTCCGTGTCCACACTCTTGCAAATCATCATTGATCAGACGTGCTGGTCGACGAGGATGGGGTTTCCGTCAGGGTCGGCCGTGACGAAGCTGGCGGGCCCTGTTGAGCTCTCGTCTGCCTCGCTCACGAACTGCACGCCCTGCGCTTTCAGTTGACGTTGCAGCTCTCGAACATCTGTGAAGTTCTCGACAGGAAGCGCGTTACTGTCCCAGCCCGGATTGAACGTGAGCATGTTCCGCTCGAACATTCTCTGAAAGAGACCGATCACCTGATCTCCGTTTTTCATTATCAGCCAGTTCTGTGAGGCATCTCCGCCAAAGACCGTGAATCCGAGCTTCTCATAGAATTCCTTCGACTTCACGATGTCCTTGACTGCCAGACTGACTGAGAAATTGCCGAGATTCATGCTCTGCTCCTGGTGATGGTTTCGTTGTCTTCCCTGACCACGGGCTATGTCATTAGCATCCTGTCCTGACTCGACACGATCGTCAGAATTTGCCGCGTGATGATTTGCCTGGTCAACTCTTCTGTGGAGTAACTTGATTGCCGATCTCTTTCCGACGAGGATACTCACCATGACCGACCCAGGCACATTCACCTCCGAGCATCGTTCGTGGCAATGGGAGCAGGTGCTCAGGTATGAGGACGGGTCCCTGCCAGCTGCCGAGTGGAACGAGAGCACGCTCGCTATCGTCGCCTCCTGGTATGCGAAGAATCTGTCGCGCGAGCAGGCGACGGCGCGCTACGAGGAGTACTTCCACAAGAATCGTCACCGGCTCATGAACCGGCTCGACAGCGCTTCGGTCAATACGAGCGCAATAGAAGCCGTGGATGCGGTGTGGGAGTCTCTGCTGTCGCGGGCTCTGGAGGGCGCGAGGTAGCCGCAGATCCATCTCCCGGCGCGAAGCGACGATGGCAAAGAAAGAGGCGGCCGAAACTCTATCGATTGACGGGCGCGACGTCCGCATCAGCAATCCGGACAAGCCCTATTTCTCCCGCGACGTCAAGCTCTCCAAGCTCGACGTCGTCAAGTATTACCTGTCGGTCGCGAGCGGCGCTGTCGCCGGTATCCGCGACCGGCCGAGCATGCTCAAGCGCTTCGTTGACGGCGCCGAGAAACCGCCATTCTATCAGAAGCGCGCGCCGGAGAACCGTCCGGACTGGCTGCGAACCGTCACGCTCTCATTTCCGTCGGGACGAACTGCCGAAGAAGTCGTCGTCGACGACGCGGCGGGTCTCGCGTGGATCGTGAACCTCGGCTGCATCGAGCTGCATCCACACGCCGTCCGCACGAACGATCTCGATCATCCCGACGAGCTGCGCATCGATCTGGACCCGATTCCCGGCGTCGAATGGGACGATGTCCGCCGTGTTGCGATGGAGACGAAGAATCTGCTCGAGGAAATGGGGCTGCGCGGCTGGCCGAAGACGAGCGGCTCGCGCGGGATGCACGTCAACGCGCGCATTCACCAGCGATGGACATTCACGGAAGTGAGACGCGCCGCGCTGGCGTTGTCGCGTGAGATCGAGCGGCGCGCGCCGACACTCGCGACGTCCAAGTGGTGGAAGGAGGAGCGCCACGGTGTTTTTCTCGACTACAACCAGAACGCGAAGGACCGCACGACCTGCTCGGCTTACTCGATACGGCCGCTGGCCGATGCGCGTGTCTCGGCGCCGGTGTTCTGGGAGGAGATTCCGGCCTGCGACCCGGCGGATTTCACTGTGCTGACGATGCCGGCTCGCCTGGAGGCCATTGGCGATCCGAATGCGCGGATGGATGAGGCGGCCGGCTCACTCGATCAACTGCTCGAGCTTGCGGCGCGCGACGAAGCCGCCGGACTCGGCGACGCGCCATGGCCGCCTCACTTTCGAAAGATGGAAGGGGAACCCGCGCGTGTTGCTCCATCCCGGGCGAAGTCGGCGACGAAAAAGAAAGCCGCCGTAAAGAAGGCTGCGACGAAGACAACCGCTACGAAAAAAGCTGCAGCGAAACCGCGATCGAAGATGCCGCTGATCGTCGTCGCCAACTCTCCAGACAAAGAGGCAGCATTGGCAGGCCTCGAGCGATGGAAGGCTACACATGCGGCTGCAGCGTCTCATCTCGCTCTCGACGATGTCCTCGTCGACTCAATGCGCGGACGGTCCTCGACCTGGACGCGCATCCGCGTCAACTTGCGCAACCTTCCCGAGGAGATCAGACCGGCGCAGGCGACCCCCGACCCCGACGACGACCCAACGCGAGTGTGGCGTGAAGCGCGCCGTTCAGCTCAGGGATGAAACTCCATGAGCTCGTGCAAGTATCGGCGGCCGTCGCGGGAACGTCCGGTCGCCTCGATAAGATCTCAAAGCTCGCTGCGCTATTCACGCGCGTCCCGCCGGAAGAGCTGCCTACTGCAATCGGATTTCTCACAGGCTGGCCACGCCAGGGCCGGCTCGGTGTGGGATGGGCAGCCGTCGCTGCAGCGCGCAAGCGCGAGCCGGCCTCGGTGCCAACGCTCGAGCTGAGCGAGATCGATGCGGTTTTCGATAAGCTGCCGTCGGTGCGCGGCAAGAATTCCGGGAACGAGCGCACGCGCCTGCTCGGCGACCTGTTTGCGCATGCGACCGTCGATGAGCAGCATTTCCTGTCCGCTCTCATCGTCGGCGAAGTTCGCCAGGGCGCGCTCGAGGGTGTGATGCTGGAGGCGATAGCGAAGGCCGCCAGCGTCCCGGCGAATGCTGTGCGTCGCGCAGCCATGATGGCCGGAGATCTCGGCGTTGTCGCGCGTGCAGCGCTGGCCGACGGTGAAGCCGGGCTCGCGCAATACCAGCTCGAGCTATTTCGGCCCGTTCAACCGATGCTCGCGGATTCTGCGCCGACGGTTGATGACGCGATGAGCGAAGGCATTGCGTCGGCCATTGAATGGAAGATCGACGGAGCGAGGATTCAGGTGCATCGTCGCGAGGATCGTGTCGCTGTGTACACCCGCAACCTCAACGATGTTACTGCGGCGGTGCCCGAGGTCGTCGAAGTCGTGCGAGCGCTTCCCGCGCGCGAGCTGATCCTCGATGGCGAGGTGATCGCGCTCGCTTCCGACGGAAGGCCGCTTTCCTTTCAGATGACGATGCGGCGGTTTAGCCGGCGACTCGACATCCAGCAGCTTCGCGCCGATCGTCCGCTGACTGCATTCTTTTTCGACGTGCTGATGCACGACGGCGTGAGCGTTGTCGACGAACATCTGTCCGGGCGATTGGAGATACTCGACAGCGTAACTCCGCCCTCGCTCCGCGTTCCGCGAATTGTCACTGCCGATCTCGAAGAGGCATCGCGATTTCAGGCCGATGCGCTGGCGCGCGGGCACGAGGGTGTGATGGTCAAGACTCTGTCAGCCCCTTACGCGGCCGGCCGTCGCGGCTCTGCGTGGGTCAAGGTGAAGAAGCCGCGAACTCTGGATCTCGTTGTGCTCGCGGTAGAGTGGGGCTCCGGAAGGAGGAAGGGATGGCTGAGCAATCTCCATCTCGGCGCGCGCGATCCAGCGACCGGCGGGTTCGTGATGCTGGGAAAGACGTTCAAGGGAATGACGGACGAGATACTGGAATGGCAGACGAAAGAGCTGCTGGCGCGCGAAGTTCGCCGTGAAGGACACATCGTGCACGTGCGTCCCGAGCTCGTTGTCGAGATCGCGTTCAATGAGGTCCAGCGGAGCTCACACTATCCAGGCGGTGCAGCGC
>JALYJX010000136.1 GCA_030775065.1 Gemmatimonadota bacterium
GTCCAGCGCCGCTGCCAGCAGCTCGGCGTCCGCAGCGATTCCCGGCTCTCCGACGATGTCGGCATTGAGCTGGAAGTGCTCACGCAGTCGCCCTTTCTGCTGACGCTCGTAACGGAAGAGCTGCGGAATCGAAAACCATCGGACCGGCTTGCGGAGCGAGCTGGCTCGGGCGGCGACCATTCGCGCGAGAGTGGGGGTCATCTCCGGTCGCAGCGCGACTTCACGATCGCCCTTGTCGGTGAACGAGTAAAGCTGCGCGACGAGTTCATCGCCGCTCTTCTTCCGATAGATGTCGAGTGACTCGAGTGGCGGCCCGTCAAATTCGACGAAGGCGTAACGCCGCATGACCTGGCGCCACACGCTCATGATATAAGCGCGCTCCGCCAGCTGCTCGGGGTAGAAATCGCGAAATCCGGGTAACGCCTGCTGCGCCATCCGGGAAAGCTATGGATTCCTGAGAGTGCGGCAAGCACACTCGTTATCCTGCATCACTTGAGTCCGAAGCTCGCGTCGCCAACCGTGTGAAACGAGCCGGTGACGACAACCGTAGCCGCCTCGCTGGCGGCACGCTCTGCTGCCTCCGCAACCCCGGGAGCCAGAGTCACCGCCCATCCATTTTCTCTGCCGAACTTCAGTGCTTCTGTGGCGTCCCACACACGGTCGACACTCGCGCTGGCCGGCGTCGTCACGATGGTGGCGTGCACCACCGGACAGAGGGATCTCATCATCTCCCTCCAGTCCTTGTCGCGAAGAACTCCGAGCACCACAACGATGGGGCGTGGCGGCTTGACGGAATCAAGTGTCGAAACGAGTGCGCGGATTCCGTCAGGGTTGTGAGCAACATCGAGCACGAACTTGCCTACGCGCTGAAATCTGCCGGGTAGTTTCACTCCAGGCAGTGACTGCGCTGCCTCACTCAGACTCGTTCGGTACGGATCACCCGCGACATCGAGCATCGCCAGCGCCGTGCACGCGTTGATTGCCTGGTGGTCTCCTGCGAGTCCGGTCATGAGAGTTGCGGATTCACTGCCGTACTCGACATCGAACGTCGTCCCGGCCCAACCCACGCGAACATTGGCGGGGCGGTAGAGCTCGGTTGACTGACAATCGGCGTCGCGCCGGCGGCACGTGCCACAGAGATAAGCGTAGCGCGTGCGGCGTCGGCCGCCGGACCGAACACAGCCGGCACACCTGGTTTGAAGATGCCGGCCTTCTCGGCGGCAATGCCCTCGATAGAATCACCGAGATAGTCGACGTGATCGACCCCTATCGACGTCACACCGGCAACAACGGGCATGATCACATTCGTCGAATCGAGGCGTCCGCCAAGTCCTGTCTCGACGAGGCCGACGTCCACTTTGCGCGACGCGAAGTGCTCGAACGCAAGCGCGGTAGTGATCTCGAAGAACGTAGCTCCGAGACGCTCGAAGTCACCTTGCCAGCGTTGTATGAAATTCAGAACCTCGTCCTCGGCGATCTGCTTCTCGTCAACGACGATGCGCTCGCGAAAATCCACCAGATGCGGCGATGTGTAGCGCCCGACGCTCAGTCCCTTCGCGCGCAGCAGCGTGTAGAGCGTGGCCACCACGCTTCCCTTCCCGTTTGTCCCGGCAATGTGGAACGAGGGAAACCGGCGGTGCGGATTGCCGAGCAGCGCGAGGAACGCATGCGTGCGATCCAGTCCAAACTTGGCGGTGCTGCCGGTGCGCGCGAAGAGCTTGTCGAGTGCGCTGCGGTAACTCGTCAGGCCGCTGTCCACCCCGTGGCGGCGGGCTTCCCGCTCATGTGGCGGAGAAGCTGACCGACGGTGGGCTTGAGATCCTTCCGTGCAACGACCGCATCGACCATTCCGTGCTCGAGGAGAAATTCAGACGTCTGGAACCCTTCGGGCAGATCCTGTCCGATTGTCTGTTTGATCACGCGCGGACCCGCGAAGCCGATAACAGCACCGGGCTCCGCGAGAATCGCATCGCCAAGCATGGCGTAGCTCGCGCTCACTCCGCCCGTCGTCGGGTTCGTGAGAATAGACACGTATGGTATGCGGCGCTCGGCGAGCTGCGACAACATCGCCGCGGCCTTCGCCATCTGCATCAGCGAGAGCACGCCCTCCTGCATGCGAGCGCCACCCGACGCCGATACGAGAATCAGCGAGAACTTCCGCTCGAGTGCCTTCTGACCGAGACGCGCGATTTTCTCACCGACGACAGAGCCCATTGACCCGCCCATGAACGCGAAATCCATGACGCCAAGGCAAACCGGGAGCTCGAGCAGCTTGCCGGTGAAGGTAAGGATCGCGTCGCCGTCGCCGGATTTGGACACCGCTTTGTCGAGGCGCTGCGGATACTCCGGAAAGCCGAGCGGGTCGGTCGATCGGATTTCGGTTTCGGTTTCTTCGGAGGTTCCTTCATCGAGCAGGAGATTCACGTACTCGATGGCCCGGATGCGCCGGTGATGGTCGCAGCTCGGGCAGACGTTCAAATTCCGCTCGAACTTTTCAGTGAGGTCGGTGTGCCCGCATTTCTCGCACTTGTCCCACGCGTCGGGCGGGATCTCGTGCTTCTCGCGCCGCGGCTGCCGGGGCTTCTTTTCTTTGCGAAACCAGGCCATTCGTTAAAATGTGACCGGGTGGTAGCGGCGGGGCAAGCGATTGCTGACGGCTACGCTTGTTTCGAAACTGAAAACTGATTATGCGCAGAGCATCGAGGGACTAAAGCGTCGAGCGTAGAGCTGCCTACGACAATGACTTCCCTCGTGAAAAAACCGGCGTTGCTACGGTCGCGCACGAAATAATGTGATGACGGCTGCAAGCGGCAGGTGCGCGATTGTCATAGATGGCGGATTTCAAGAAGCTTCATGTTTGGCGCAAGGCTCACGCCTTGGCGCTAAACACAGATCATGTTGCGGCGAAAATACGCCCGCAAAGACATTCATCGCTGCGAAGTCAAATGGGTCGCGCCACAATGTCAATCAGCGCAAACATTGTTGAAGGGAGAGGAAAAACCAGCGAGGCCGAATTCGCGCGCTACCTTCGAAGCGCCGTCAACTCGGCAACCGAGCTCGAATATCATCTACTCGTTGCGCACGACCTCAAAGCCATTTCGACAACGCACTACGCAAAGCTAACCAGGCAAACTATCGAAGTGCGCAAAATGCTTTACGGCTTGCTGGATCGTATCAGCGCACGGAAGGCGAAACAGAACCGCCGAGACGAGCAGTCGCGCCCGCACGATGAGTCATTGTCGTAGGCAGCTGTAAGCTCGACGCTTAAGGCCCTGGACGCTCTTCGCTTTGTAGTTTTTGTCAGTCAGGTAGCTCAGCTCTTCTTGAATGCCGCCTTACCGCGCCCTTCGCCCGAGATTCGCATCAGTATCCCGATCGCGAGCCAGCTCGAGAGCATGAACGAGCCGCCGTAGCTGAAGAACGGAAGCGGAATGCCCGTGATCGGCATGAGGTTCAGCGTCATGCCGACATTCACCAGCACGTGCACAAACCAGCTCGCCATCAAACCGAACGCAACGAGTGAGCTGAAGGAATCGTTGGCACGCCCCGCGATCTGCGTGACGCGGAGAAAGAGAACGAGGAACAGCGTGAGAACTATAGTCACGCCCATGAATCCCATCTCCTCGCCGACAACCGCAAAAATGAAATCCGTGTGCTGCTCGGGAAGAAACGCCAGTCGTTTCTGCGTTCCCAGGGTAAACCCCTTTCCGAAGAACCCGCCGGATCCTATTGCGATCTTCGATTGGATAACGTGGTATCCCGACGCGCGCGGGTCAGCCGAGGGATCGATGAACACCCGCAAGCGGTTCTGCTGGTAGGGGGCGAGCTTTTCCCAGAGAATCGGGGCAACGACGCCGGTCGCGATGTTGGCGACCATCAGCACGATGCCTTCCACCAGGTATGGCCTGTAGTACAGCACGAGCGCGAGGAGTACAAGAAACCATGCGCCCCACAGCCCGGTACTGAACGACAGGATGAGACTCACGACCGGACTCGCAAGCAGAAGTAGCAGGGGCCACGCTACTCCCGACCAGTACAGCACGCCGAAAAAGATTCCGATGAAGACGATGCCGGTGCCCAGGTCGGGCTGAAGCATGATGATGACCCACGGAATCGCTACGACGAGCGCGGGCCACCACAAGTCCAGAATTGATTTTGGCGGCTCCCGCCTCGCAGCGAGGATCCTCGCAAGCATCAGGACAACTGTGACCTTTGCGAGCTCGGAGGGTTGACCGATTCGAACTCCCCCGATCGCGAGCCAGCTCTTGGTGCTGGCCGCGGTGCCGGCTCCGGCGCCGATGACGAGAGTCAACGCGAGAAGAGCAATCGACAGCCAGTAGGCCGGCACCGTCACCCATTCGATGAAGCGCACCGACGAGCGGCTGATGGCGTACGCGCCGAGCATGCCGACCAGAAGCCACATTACCTGCGATCGGTAGACGCGCATGACCGGGGTGGGTGTATCCGTCTGGCCGGCGGAATAAACCATCGCCACACCAAACAGCGAGAGCAGAAGAGCTGTTATGACGAGCGGATAGTCCGCCACAATGCGGCGCATCACTCAGCCGCCAGCTTCTACCAGCTCCGGTTTCACATCCACCTTTAGGTAATAACTGATGATCTTCGATGCCAGGCGCGCCGCGTAATAACCGTGCTCTCCAAACTCGAGGAACACGGCGGCAACTATCTTCGGGTCGTCGGCCGGAGCGAATCCGACGAACCATGCGTGATCCTTGTCTGGTCTCTCGGTGTTCTGAGCGGTGCCCGTTTTCCCGGCCAGGACCACATCCTTGATATTTGCAGAAGCGGCTGTGCCACCGGCTGACACAACTCCAGCCATTGCCCTGCGCAATCCCGCCATTTGGTCGGGTGTGAGCTTCATTATTGGAGTCCGCTCCGGCGGGCGAGCGACAAGGTAGGGCGTAGCCGCAGCACCGTCGGTCGCCAGACTCGTGAAGAACTTCGCCATGCTGACGACGGTTTGTGAGTTTGCACCCTGACCAATCGCCAGGTTGAGCGTCTCCGAATTGCTCCAGTTTCGACCGAACAACCGGTCGTAGTAGGTTTTTACGTCCTTCGACGGAAACCTTGGCTTGTACTCGTTTGGAAGGTCAATCCCCGAACGCTCGCGGAACCCGAGGTCTACTCCCCCAGCGACGAGCCGGTTCAGTCCAATTCTAAGACCCAGCTGGTAGAAGTACACGTCGCACGAATGCGTGATTGCGCCGGCGAGGTTCAGGCTGCCGTGCCCGCGCTTCTCCCAGCATCGGAAGTACCGGCGGCCGTACTGGAGGCCGCCCGAGCACGCGATGGGCATACGAGTGTCGATCTTCACCAGACCCAATTCAATGCCGATGTCGGCAGTAGCAAGCTTCCAGGTCGAGGCCGGCGGATACGTCCCCTGGATGACCTTGTTGAAGAGTGGTCGCCGGGGATCGGTGTTCAGCTCCTTCCAGTAGTCAGGAGGGATGCCGCCCGTGAACCGATTGGGATCGAAGCTCGGGTGGCTGTACAATGCAAGCACTCCTCCGGTCTTCGGCTCGAGGGCAATCGCCCCACCCATCAGCGAGTCACCGAACAGTGATGCGGCGTATCTCTGCAGATCCATGTCGATGTTCGTTTTCATCGGTGGTGCGCCCTGTGCATCGAGATCAGGACGCGGCCCCACCCCGCGCACCGGGCGACCGCGAGCGTCGACCTCGTCGAACCGCACACCTTCTCGTCCATGCAGTATCGACTCGTATTGTTTCTCGAGTCCTCCCTTGCCGATGATCTGTCCCGGCTTGTAGCCGGCGAACTGCGGCTTGTTCAGATCGTCTTCCGTTATTTCCCCGGTGTAGCCGACGAAGGAGGCTACCAGCGGGCCATCCGGGTAATACCGCTTCGGCACGGACTGGATGATGAGCCGCGGGAAATCAATGCGGTGCTCTTCGAGGACCGAGATGACATCTATCGATGCGTCGGGCAGGACAACAGTCGGTCTGGTCGGCGCCCGGCGATAGCGCCTGATCGCCGCGGAGATGTCACCGTCGGTGAGCTGCAGCGTCGGCTGCAGCAGCTTCATCGTTGCGCGAAGAGAATCCTCACTCGGCGCAATCAGCGAGACGGAGTATGCCGGCAGATTCTCGGCGATGATCTTGCCGGCGCGATCGTAAATAATCCCGCGCGGTGCCGGGAGAGGTATGGGACGAAGCCTGTTCTCCTCAGACTGCAGGACGTAGCTCCGGTGATCCAGCACCTGTGTGCGGAAGAACGCTCCGAGCAACAGGATGAATCCCGCGGCCAGCGCAACGGAGCTGAGCTGGGTTCGCCGCGCGATGTCGTTAGGATGAAAGCTCATGCGCGCGCCGGCTCGAGCATTGGCCGCATGATCAGGAGGAGAAGCACTCCGGCAGTTGCCGTGGCCGCGGCCGACAGCGGAGACCAGAGAAGCAGCTGCTGCACGAGCTCGATGCCGCCGAGCCGCTGCTCAACGACAAAGTAGATGAGGTCGAACATCCACTTTCCGAGAAAGAAAAAGAACGCGTTGAGCGCGAGGTTGTCGGCGAAGAACACAGCCTTGAGCCACGAAGCGACGTACCCGACTACGGTCATTGCAATTGCGCCGGCACCGAGAGATTCGGGCGTGAGCGAATCTGCGACGAGCCCCAGCGCCAGTCCGAACAGTGCAGCGACAGCCGGACGAACGCGAATCGAAGCGAGGAGCAAAGCGAGAAGCAGGAAGTCCATCGGAGCGCGCCACCCGAGCAGCGGGCGGAGAGTGTAATGCAGCAGTACCAGTATTACGAACGTTACAACGGCGCGCAGCGTACCGCCAAGGGTCATCAGTTGCCCCTGGTCGGACTTCGCACCAGCGAGTCACGCTGCAACGAGTCGCGACGGATCGAGTCGCGCCGTGCGGAGTCGCGCCGTGCGGAGTCGCGCCGCGCCGCCGCTCTCCTTGCTGCCGCAGCTCGCCTGGCCGCTTCTGCCCGCGCGGCAGAATCGGTCAGGACGGCCCCCGCGGTAGCGAGGGTGTCCGGACGCAGCTCCGGCGGAAGCCCGCCCGGAATCTGCCCGCCGGCTGTTGTGTCTCTTACGGTGGTGTCGAGCGCCGCGCGACGCGCGGCAGCCTCCGCGAGTGCAGCGCTCTTCGCCGCCGAATCGCCGGCTTGCACAATCCGCATTGCTGCCTGGTTTGCTGCAGTGACAGTGCTCCAGACGTTGTCCAGTTCCTTAGTCGCGCGCTCTGTGCGGAGGATCATGATCGCGCCGACGTCGGCCGGCGACACCGCCGGCTTGATGAGGTAGGTTCGCGCCCAGCCCTCGGATGTTTTCACTTCTTCGATCACGCGACCGATCGGAATGCCCCGCGGCCAGACCCCGCCAAGGCCGGAGCTGACGATGAGAGTTCCCGGCTTGAGCGCCGTGCGGAATGGAATGCCCCGGAGCTCCATCAGGTACCCGCTCGTCGCGCTCGCCAGATGCCCCTGTACTATGCCGAAGGCGCTGCCGTCCTCCGACATCGCGCTGACGCGGAAATCGGGATGCGTCCAGATCATCGCCTGACTCATCGTCGGGTCGACGTGGGTGACCATTCCAACCACGCCTTCGGACGATACTACCGGACTCAGCCTCCGCACCCCCGCCAACGATCCGGCGGTAAGCGTCATCGTCGTCACGTCGCGAACTCCGCGACCGTGAATCGCCTCGGCTGGAACGAATCCCCATCTGAGCCGAGACCCTAGGCCGATGAGCTGGCGCAGGCGCTCGTTTTCGTCCTCGAGGCTCTTCACCTGCATCGCGCGAAGAGTGACGCTGTCGCGAATCGCCGTGCGCTCCTTGTCGAGGAGCAGGGAGCGCCGGCTTGCTTCGGCTCGCTCCTGCAGCATCACGAGCGGAGCGAGAAATGTACGCCGCATCGACGTCGCCACTGGATCCCGCAGGTTCGGCGGAAGGCCGCGGGCTACCAGCGCCAGAAGGGCGCAGGTTCCGAGAACTATAAGATCGATTCGACTGCTGCTGCTGCTGCTTCTTATTGCGCGTGCCACTGCAACCTCAGGTTGCTAGTACAGACCAGTATTTTTCCTCGTCGTCGAGAATGCGACCTGTGCCCCGGACGACACAAGTCAGCGGATCCTCGTCCACGTGAATCGGAAGACCCGTCTCCTGTTGCAAGAGAACATCCAGACCGCGAATCAGCGCGCCGCCACCGGTCATCACTATACCCCTGTCGACAATATCCGCCGCGAGCTCGGGGGGGGTAATCTCCAGCGCCCGCCTCACTGCGCCGACAATCTGCTGAATCGGCTCCTGCACCGCATCGCGGATCTCAGCGGAATGTATCCTGACGCTCTTCGGAATTCCCGACACAAGGTCCCTCCCCCTCACTTCCATCTCCCGCTCCTCGCCAACCGGATACGCGGAGCCGATCTGGATCTTCACCTGCTCCGCCGTGGACTCTCCGATGAGGAGGTTGTAGTTCTTTCGCATCGACTGAAGGATCGCCATATCGATCTCGTCGCCGCCGGTGCGAATTGACGTATCGCTTACGATTCCCGACAGCGCGATGACAGCAATTTCCGTCGTTCCCCCGCCGATGTCGATAACCATGTTGCCGGTTGGAGTCTCCACGGGGAGTCCGACGCCGATTGCAGCCGCCATGGGCTCAGCGACCATGAACACCTCTTTTGCGCCCGCCCCCAGGGCCGAGTCACGCACTGCGCGCTTCTCGACTTCGGTGATTCCGGAGGGCACGCACACGATCACGCGCGGCTTTACCTTGAAGACGTGGTTCTCGATGATCAGCGCGAGAAAATAGCGAAGCATTTTCTCGGTGACATCGAAATCCGCGATGACGCCGTCCTTCATCGGCCGGACGGCAATGACTCCTTCGGGCGTGCGGCCAAGCATGCGCTTGGCCTCGAGGCCAACGCCCTTGATCTTCTTGGTCTCGCGGTCCAGCGCGACCACCGACGGCTCGTTCAGCACGATGCCCTCGCCCTTCACGTAGATCAGGGTGTTGGCTGTGCCGAGGTCTACGGCGATCGCGTTCGCGGGGAAGAGCGATCCCGCTTTGAAGAAGGGCCAGCGCATTTG
>JALYJX010000137.1 GCA_030775065.1 Gemmatimonadota bacterium
GCCGGTGAGAGCGCCGATGATCCGGCGTAGGCCGAAAGGTTGCGCACAATATCGAGCAGGGCGGCCACCTGATTCGCATCGTTCGAACCAGCGGCGCGCGATGCGCGGAAGTCGTGAAGGGCAGAGTGCACCACATCGCTGAAGCTGGAGTCTCGCGCTACCAGACAGTCGGCGACCCCCGCGACAGTCACGGCGAGCTCGGGGCGGCCTTCGTCGATGCTCTCGAGAAAAAGCGCCGCGCGGGCTGCCGTAAATAACAGGCCCATGTTTCGCATGGTCGGCTCGGAGCACCCGCGCTGTATGCCCACCCAACCGTGAGGCGGATACACATCTCCGTTTGCCGCAAGCCAGCCTCGGTGCTCCGCCACCGCTCGCCGGGCGCAGTGTACGGCAGACCATCCAGCGAGCTCCGGAAAGCGCGCGACCGTCCGACCATCTGCCAGTGCCATTGAAACCGGATCCGTCGGTTGGCACTGAACCGCTCGCAGCATCCCACGTTCCGGATTTGTCGTGGGCATGACCAGCATACTACTGTGGCGAAACGCTGGAATTGCGTCTCCACCATCAGCGCTTGCCGTCGCGGCGAGAAAGGCCGCGTCCACCGCGTTCGCCGGAATCAGCATGATCGCCTCATCGGGCACGCTCGGCACAGCGCGCGCACGCCAATCGGCGAGCGGCAGAAGCTCACCGGACTCACCCCGCGCAGTGAGTGTATGCATCCGGTCCACGACCTCGGGCGTCACTGTCAGCTCTTTACAGCCTGTGAGCCTCACGTCGACAAAGCCGGCGGCGTCCGCCGCTGCACTCATTTCCAGGGCCAGCCTCTCCGTGTGACGGAGGAGCGCGGCAATCACCTCGGGCAGTGGCGGATGCGGAGAACGGGGCAGCGCCTTCAACAGATCCAATCCGAGCTGTAGCACCGCTCGCTCCTCAGGCAGCTCCGACAGCCCGCATCGGAGCGCGGCTTCACGGGTCGCAACCCGCTCCCCACGACTGACCCACAGCCACAGTCGCACCGGCTCAGCAATGAGCTTGACACAAAGGAGGGGGACGTAATCGCGGGCTGGCTCTGCGCATGCGAGAAATGCATAGCGCCACCAGTACTGGAGATGGAGCCACGCGGTGAGCCGGCGCGTCTGCGGATCGTCCGGACCCACGGGCGGAATCCGATCCCTGCCGCCAAGACTCTGCCATTCACCGCGTGCGCCGTACAGGCTCGGGTAGGTTTGAAGACCCATGTGATCGTGCAACGGATGCGGGCCGAGAAATGCGGCGCGATCGTCGCCCTCGCCGTAGTGGCTCGACGCCAATCCGTACGTCAAACAGGGAGCGCTCAACGAATCCCGAAGATCATCCTCCTCATAGAACCAGCAGTGCTGGATCACGACCCTGAAAAGAGGGAACCTCTGACACAGCTTCTTCCAGCTTTCTCGCGCCCTGAGCTGAGCTGATCCCTGCCGAGTCGCGTCGAGCGGAAGTACCACGATCAGATCGACGTCCGAAATGCCGTAGACCTCTTCTCGCGAAGCGAAGCTGCCCTTCACGTAAATGGACGCTTCACGATATTGCCGCCGCACCCAGGCTACTGCAGCCCGTATGACAGACCAGTAAGCCAGAGCCCACACGGCGCTGAGCGGAGTGTTGGCCGTGCGGAGCATCAATCGGGCAAACGTGACGGCGAACCTTCTCATCTCAGGTAGTTAGTATAGCGGCAGGCAGGCAAACCCAGCAGCATGAAGCTCCCGTGAGAGAGCATTTTAGTTTCTACGGCTTCGCGCTGGAAGTTTCGAGCCCCGCCGCCCGCGCTCCTTCGGAGTTAGGTCGTGTCCGTCGCAGCGGCCGGCTCGAGGTAGACCAGGAAATTGTCGTCAGTCTTCAGGACAATGCTCCCGTCCGCTGTTTCTGCGATGTCCCTTATGCGGTGGCCGATCGGGATAGGCTCGGCGTAGATCGCCCGGCCATCTTCAATCCGGAGCCGGTACAACGTCTGCGCGAGCAGGGAAGACACCATCAGATCACCCTTCCAGAACGGGAATGCGCTCCGCTCGATGACAATTAGTTCCGAGATGCCGATGGATGGAACCCAGGCGTAGATGGGCTTCTCGTATCCCTCATGTCTTCCCAATTGCGGGTTGCCCGGCCAGGTCATCGAGTAGTACTTCGTTCCGTAAGTGACATGGGGAAACCCGTAGTCTTTCCCCTGCACCAGTCGGTTCAGCTCATCGCCGCCGCGCGAGGCATGCTCTGTAAGCCAGATCTGCGTATCGGCCGTCGCCGCCAGGCCCTGCGGGTTTCGGTGGCCCCTCGTGAAGACGCGGGACGCGCCGGTAGCGAGGTTGAAGAGGATGGTCTTGCCATACGAATTGTTGACGTCCTGTGCCTCGACTAATCCTTCCGGCGTTTCCACGTCGCCTCTGAACACGCCAACAGTGATCAGAATCTCACGATCCGACACTGCCAAAAGCCGTCCCCCCGCTTCGTGGGTGGGGCTCCGATGCTTCGCCTCCTGGATGAGCGGGCTGCAGGGGTGCGATTCGAAAACGGTCTTCCAGGTATAGGGTACCGTCCCGACCATCAGCCCGTCGAAAGAGGTCTCGATGCTCGACACCCTCAGTGTGTAACAGTCTTTCTCGGAATACCAATGATTGTGCGATGCCAGGATGCGCACGCCGCTCGGAAGTCTCTGCACCAGAATGTCCTTCACGGCAAACCGATCCTGCCGCAAGGTGCTCGCGTTATACGGATCGGCCTCGAATTCCGGGATATTGATCGGGATGCGCAGATTCAGCGCGCGCAGCGATTTTGCCCGGTCGACATACCACAACCGGCCTTTCCGGTTAGCGAAAAGAAGTCCATTGCCGAGCGGTGCGATCCCTCCGTCCCGACCCTCGGCGGGCACGGCGACCAGCTGAACCCTGAGATTGTACAGATTGGTTTCAATGCCTTGGCTCGGCTGAACCGATCGCACCACGGAGGGAGTCCTCGTTGGGTGCTGGTACACGTACGCCCCCACTCCGAAAGCGCCGGCCAGAGAAAATAGCCACGCCGCGAGCATGACGAGTCTTCCCGTCGAGAACCGCATGAACGCCGAGTTGCGGGGTGGCTGCATGCTCGCTAGGTGTTAGGGCTCGGGTAGTTTCACAGCCGCAGCAAACTGTACCAGTGCCCTCGTTCAGCTGATTAGTCTAGAGCTTGTCCTGAAACGGTGGATTCTGGCGGGTGGTGAGTCAAGCGTTGATGTGATTTGCGGGCGTTTGTGGTCCGGTTTTGCCCCGATGTTGCGTGGCGGCGTTTTTGTAGCTCGCGCGAGCAGGCAATCGGCGCTGGCGGGCAGATCTGGGCCACGCCGGGGAGAAAAGGATTTCGGCGGCGAGTGATGAAGTCGATGAAGTTGTTGTTACGCTGATAGAGCTTCAGGCCAATCGATGTCGCGCGAGGATGAGCAGGTTGGCCGTGAGCACTCCCATTCGCACATAGGCGACGAAGCCCGTCGCGCCTTTCCACGTGCAGCGGTCCAGCCCGAAGGCGCGCTTCAGCAGCGAGATCACGCTCTCGATCCCGGCGCGAAATGCACGGAGCTTTCGGTAGACCCAGCTGCTCTTCACCATGTCGAGCACAGCGAGCCCGCGCCGTTTGGCAAAGCACACGTCGCTCGTGCCGAGTTGCTTGGCTCGCACGAGGTTCTCCTTCGAGGCGAAGCCGCCGTCAAAGCTCGCCTGGCGCGGAGCACGGCCGTAGAGCGAGCGCTGTCGTTTCAGCATCGGCACCGCCCAGGTGGAATCGGCTGGGTTGGCCTTCGCGATGGCACAATCGAGAATAAGCCCGGAGGCACCGCCGGTAAGGAATATCTTGTGCCCGTAGTAGGTCTCGCGGCGATCCTTGACGAGCACATCGGTGTGCGGCTCGAAGAGTGAGACCACCTTCTCGGTCGCCGGCACCGATTCGCCGTGGAGCACGCGCCGCGTAGTCTGCTGGATGACTCGTTCAACGAGTGGGATATAGTGGGCGAGCTGCCGGTGTAGTTTCACGAGCGGCTTCACCGGTGGCCTCAGTCGCGGCCGGTTGGTATCTCCGCTCAGTTCTTCGAGCGCGCACGCGGCGTAGCCGATGGTAGCTTGAGCGAGGATGATGAGATCGCGGTAGGCTCTCTGCCGTGCACGCGTCGCTCGCGGTGGCAAGTGCTGGATCTCCATGAGACGCCGCTTGGCGCGCTTCAGGTGCCGGTGATAAGCGGTGAAGCCAGTGAGATGTTCGGCCCGTCGCAGCAGCCGGAGCAGTACGCGAATGCCATCGCAGAGGAGTAAGGAGTCAGTAGGCGCGTGGACCCAGGCCTCGACCACGGTCGAGTCGATGCGCACCGTGCGTCCGCGCTCGATGCCCAGCTTGGCGGCGCTTAAGACGATGAGCTGATTGATCTCGTGAAGTGTTTCAGGGTGGAGCTTCCGAAGATTGGCGGCCACGGCCGACTTGGACGGCGTCCCGCTCAAGCTTCCTACACGGCAGAAAGTGCTGTAGCTCACCGAGTCGGCGAGGTGAAAGGCGAGCTCAGCGTAAGTCCATGCGTTCATCTGCCGCACCAGAGCGATCCGGATCACCTGATCGCCCGTCAATCCGGGGCGCCCGGTGAGGGCGTTCTTCCGGCAGCTTCGAAGAAGATCTTGCTCTACAAGCGCCGCGATGCGAGTTTCTGAGTCAAGGATCTCGCTGATGGCCGCGAGTTCCACCGCGTGTACGTGAGCGATCCATGGCGCGGAGAGCGACAGTTGCCTGGAGTGGCGCATTCGACGGTGCCTCCGTCTGCGGATATGGTTTGAGATTCGACACCCCAAACCTACAAGCAGAGCGTGAGAACACCATCACGGGTGCGCCACTCTTTTCTATCGCTACAACATCAGGTTCTGAGTTTCAGGACAAGCTCTAGTCTAGCGGCTGGCAGGCAAAACCCAGTAGCATGAAGCTCTCGTGAGAGAGCATTTTAGTTTCTACGGCTTCGCGCTGGAAGTTTCGAGCCCCGCCGCCCATCTCGTGGAGCAGGTGCGTCGGGATTTCCTTCACTTTCATACGACTCTTCAGGAGCACGTAGACATGCGGCTACGGCTTCTGCCGGAGCCGCCTTGCTACGACGAGTTGCCGCCCGTGCCGGCCACGGTTTTCACACCGCGCAATGTCAGTTTTCGCAACGGGCAGGTCACCTACATCGACTACTTCGGACGTGCGCTTTCAGTCTTCAACCGCGGCGCTGGTGAGTGTACCGTCCGAGCCACAGATGAAGATCTCCTTCACGAGATCGCGTACCTGTTCTTCCTCTCAACCGTCGGCGAGCATCTGGATCGTCAGCACTTGCACCGCCTTCACGCACTCGGGATCAGCTTCCGAGGCCACGGCATCCTCCTGCTCCTGCCATCGGGCGGAGGCAAGAGCACAATCGCGATCAACCTGCTCCGCAAGCCGGAATTCCTGCTACTGGGGGAGGATACTCCGCTGATCGATCGACGCGGATGGGTCCTGCCATTCCCTTTGAGACTCGGCATACGAGCCGACGCCACCACCGACATTCCCCCAAAGTTCCTGCGAACCATGAAACGTATGGAGTTCGAGCCGAAAACATTGATCGATCTGGACTACTTCGAAGGCAGGATCGGTGATGCTGTTCCGTCCCGGCTGCTGATAGTGGGAACCCGCCACCTGGGCGACATCTCTGAAATTCGACCTCTCGCCCGTCGACGCGCGTTTGGCAGTCTGGTGACAAACATGGTGGTGGGCCTTGGCGTCTATCAGGGACTGGAGTTCCTGCTCGAACGAGGCATCGGAGAGCTTGCCGGCAAGCTGGGTGTTGCATCGTCGCGCTCGTACAACGCCGCGCGCTTGCTCCGAATGGCGTCGGCCTACCGCTTCCTGATGGGTCGTGACGTGGAGAAGAACGCGGAGACGCTCGCGACATTCATCCACCAGAAAATTCCGGCTGAAACGCCGGCTGCCGCGCTGTAGGTCACTCTCACACGTGAACATTTCTCCGCCAGCGATCTGGGCCACCAACGATGGAGAGAAGATCGACCGTGACCGGATCGGTCACGCCCTGTCGCGCGGCAATTCAGTCTGGAACGGCCGAAGGATCAAGCTCTTCGGCGCACGGAACGAAGTGATCGCCTTTCAGTTGATCGTCGAAGCTCCCAACGAGGGCATTCACTCACTCAGCGCTTCGCTGCACGAGCTCACCCATCAAAGTGGTACCGCGATCACGTATGCGTCGCCTTCCACGGATCCCTCCGATTACGTTGGTCGACCGATCCAGCTTTTTGCGGTCCGCTACATGAACGTTCTCCAGCCCACCAATGCCCGATGGATCTATCGCAGCGCCGAGCACAACGTGTCCAGTGATCGCATCGGCTGGAAGCCTGTGCAGCTCGTACCTGAGAACGCATCCCGGGACGGCTTTCCGCTGGCCGTAGCAGGCGGTCTTGTCCAGGCCATCTGGATCGAGATTTACCTCAGGCGCGATCTGCCGGCGGGGACTTATCACGGCCGCCTCAGCGTCTCGGTGGACGGAGTAACAGCCAACCTCCCGGTCGAGCTCGAGCTGTTCGATTTTTCGCTCCCCGACGTAAATAGCCTGCCGGCGATGATCTATTACGAGAGCGAACAGCCGGAGTTGTATCACGGACGCAATCTCGACCCGGCGTACCACCGTTTCGCGCACCGTCATCGAGTCGAGCTGGTCCAGGGGTATGGCGGTCATGATGCGTTCGCCGCGTTGGGCCGTTTTCGCGGCGACGACTTCACTCGCGCCCTCGGGTACGAAGGTCCCGGAGAAGGCGTAGGCAACACGATTGCGCCCTTCAGCTTCTACGCTCCCGGTACGGACTTCGACGAGCGCACCAGCGCGTGGCGCACATCGGATGAGTGGATGCGCTTCATCGCGAAATGGCTGCCTGATGCCATCACGTTTCTCTATCTGTTCGATGAACCCACGCCCGAGCAGTTCCCGCTGATTCGTCAGATTGCAGCGAACATCAAATCGAACCCGGGCCCGGGATCACGACTCCCGCTGCTTGTTACGCGCCACTACACCCCCGAGCTCGACGGCGCGATCGATATCTGGAACTGTGGCGCGCCACACTACAACATTCAGCACGCAGAAGCGGAGCGCGCGCGCGGGCGCGATCATTGGGCCTGCAACGGGGGGCGTCCAGAGGGCGGCGCCGTCGTGATCGACGCTCCCGCAACCGATGCGCGGATGTTGGCGTGGGCGTGCTTCAAACACGGGATCAAGGTCTACTTCTACTGGCACTCCGTGCACTGGATGCACAACTCGCAGAAGCCCGAGGAGCGCGTCCAGAATGTCTGGGCGAACACGATCACTTTCGACAATCGCGGTGAGCCGGACAAGCCTTTGGAGAGCCAGGGCTTTGGAAATGGTGACGGCGTGCTGATGTACCCTGGGGAAGACACACTGCATCCAGCGGAGAATCGCGGAATCGCCGGCCCCATCTCAACCATTCAACTCGCGAACCTGCGCCGCGGACTCCAGGACCACCTCTACCTGACGCTTGCTCAGCGCTGTGGGCTTGTCAGAGAGGTGAGAGACGCGCTTCAGGCGGTGGTTCCACGCGTATTCTCTGATGCACCGGGAACGATTGGGTTTGCCGACGACGGCGACGCGTATGAGATCGCGCGCTACAGGCTCGCGGTCGCAATCTCGGCGGCAGGCAGGTGAAAGCTGGGCCAGGCGCTCGTACCGATGTGTTGGCGCTCGTGGTGGGGATGCTGGGTACGGCGGCCTGGCATAGGCCGCTGTTCGCCTCGGGCTTCGATCGGATTCCCGGCGACCGGGGCGATGCGCGAGCGAATATGTATCTCGTGGAGCATTGGTTCCAGGTGTTTCGCGGTCAGGCCGAGCTGCTTTCGCCCAGCATGTTCTACCCGGTAAAGGGAACAATCGGCTATGCGGAAACCATGTTCGTCCACGCACTGCCGTACTCAGGGTTACGGCTGGCCGGGATGGACATGTTTTCCGCACTGGCCGCACCGCTCGTTCTTTTCAATTTGCTCAACTATGTCGCGTGCTTCTTTCTGCTCCGTCGCGTGCTTGGTCTCAACGCCGTCGCGTCCGTGGCCGGGTCCATGTTCTTCGCGTTCAACAGCCCGCGGTTCAACCATGCCGGCCACTACGGCTATCAAGCCTCCTTTTTCCTGCCGCTCGTCATCGCTTGTGTCGTGCGATTCGTTCAACGACAGGCGAACCTCACTCAGCGACAGGCCTTTTGGCTTTTGGCGGCAGCCGCTCTGAGTTTGGCCCTCCAGTTCGTCATATCGCCTTATCAAGGATGGTTCTTCGCTTTTTGGTCGTGCCTCTTTCTCCTAATCGTCTTCTCTGCTCGATCGACACGACGCGTTGCTGTGGAAATCGTCCGGCGGTTTTGGCCCGCGCTGGCCGGCGGCGCGCTCGTCCTCATGATCGGTCTGTATCCGCTTTTCCTCGTCTACATGCCGGTCGCAGCGTCCGTGGGACCGAGGCCTTACAGTCTCGTCCAGGAGTTGACTCCCGATGCGTGGTCGCTGATCCAGATGGGTGAAGGGAGCTACCTATGGGGCGGCGTATCGGCTGCGTTATCACGGCTCCACCCGCTGTTTTCGACGGAACTCAACGTCGGCATCGGCCTGGTTCCGTCTCTGGCGTTGCTCGCGCTCATACTCTGGGCCGTCCGCACGATCGTGGACGACATGCGCAGCCCGGAGTCGGAACGGGTCACGCCGGGGCTACACCGTCTCTTTCTCGCAGCACTGATCCTGGCTACGGCGCTGTTCTATGCGATTGGGATGAAGTACTCGGGCGGCAGCTCGCCCTGGCTTCTCGTCTATCGATTTGTACCGGGCGCCGACGGATTGCGAGCCATTGCGCGCCACGTTCTGGTCCTCGCGCTCCCGATGTCGATTGCGTTCGCTGTGGTCGTGCATCGAGGTTTGCAGAAAATCTCGGCGCGTCCGACGGCGCTGGCTCGGCGGGGCCTGACCGCGGCCCTGCTCGCTGTCGTGGCCTTCGGCATCGTCGAGCAATTCGGTCG
>JALYJX010000138.1 GCA_030775065.1 Gemmatimonadota bacterium
GGAATATCTGCCCCACCGGGCCGGCCACGTACTGGTTCATCCACGTGACCGTCGGCGACGCCGAGCCGAGGATGCTGTTGGCCGCCACGCCGGCCACGGCGCCCGCGATCAATCCGATCCCGATCTTCGTGTGAAGCTTCATTCCGCGCCCGGCCTCAGCTGCTGCCTCTGCCACTGTCAGATCTCCTCTGCCCCACGGGCCACCACGCCCCTGCGCAGCGTCGAATTCCGGAATCCATAGACAAAGTACATGGCGACCCGATCGCCAGCATTATCAGATCGCCGGCTCCCAACGCCCTCTTCAGGGCGTTGGGATGACCTTCCTCCGCGAGCAGTTCCGATATCGGCTTCCGCGCGAAGAGCGACATGTGCCGCTGCTACTTCTCGATCCGCATGGCGTAGAAGGACCGCCAGACGAAGGTGACTGAGACTCCGAGAAAGAGCGCGGCGAGGACGCGCGTGAGTATCAGACCGCGCTGCTGCGCGAGCGATACAGCGAGCTCGACGGCGAGAAGACCGAAGAGCGTCGTGAACTTGATGATCGGGTTGAGAGCAACCGACGACGTGTCCTTGAACGGATCGCCGACGGTGTCGCCGACGACAGTCGCCGCGTGCAGCGGCGTTCCCTTCTCCTTCAGCTCTACCTCGACGATTTTCTTCGCGTTGTCCCAGGCACCACCGGCATTAGCCATGAAAATCGCCTGGTACAGTCCGAAGATCGCGATGGATATCAGGTAGCCGATGAAGAAATACGGCTCTACGAAAGCAAAGCCCAGCGTCGCGAAGAACACAGTCAGGAAAATGTTGAACATGCCCTTCTGCGCGTATTTGGTGCAGATCTCGACGACTTTCTTGCTGTCCGCGATCGATGCCTTCTCCGTGGACTCGAGATTGATGTTGGCCTTGATGAATTCAACGGCCCTGTACGCACCAGTCGTTACTGCCTGCGTCGATGCACCCGTGAACCAGTAGATGATCGCCCCGCCGGTGATCAGGCCGAGCAGAAACGGCGGATGCATCAGCGAGAGGAACGGCAGGTATTCCGGCTGCAGCCCCTGAGTGAGGCTCATGATGATCGAGAAGATCATCGTCGTGGCTCCGACGACCGCCGTCCCGATGAGAACGGGCTTTGCCGTCGCCTTGAAAGTGTTGCCGGCACCGTCGTTCGCCTCGAGCAGATGCTTCGCGTGCTCGAAGTCTGGAGTGAATGCGTGATCCCGCTGAAGCTCGGCGGCGACGCCCGGAATCTGCTCGATCGTCGACAGCTCGAAGATCGACTGTGCGTTGTCCGTCACGGGACCGTAGGAATCGACCGCTATGGTGACCGGACCCATACCAAGGAATCCGAACGCCACGAGGCCGAAGGCGAACACCGCGGGCGCGAGCATGATGGCGCCCATTCCGAGCGTACTCACGCCATAGCCGATCGACATCAGCACCATGATCGCCATGCCCAGCCAGTAGGCGCTGAAGTTTCCGGCCACGAGCCCCGACAGGATGTTGAGCGACGCTCCGCCCTCGCGCGACGACGTCACGACTTCGGCAACGTGACGCGATCCCGTCGACGTGAATATCTTCACGAGCTCCGGAATGATCGCTCCGGCAAGCGTGCCGCAGGTGATGATCGCCGAAAGCTTCCACCAGAGCGAGGTATCACCGCCGATGTCGGGGATCAGGAAGAACGAAACCACAAAGGTCAGCGCCACCGAGACCAGCGAAGTCAGCCACACGAGTGACGTCAGCGGCGCTTCGTAATTCATCTCGTCAGCCGTGACGTAGCGGCTGCGTGCAATCGCCTCGTTCACGAGGTAGGATGCTCCGCTGGCGATGATCATCATCACGCGCATGGCGAAGATCCAGACGAGAAGCTGCACCTGCGTTGCCGGGTCGCGCACCGCGAGAAGGATGAACGAGATCAGCGCAACGCCGGTGACACCGTAGGTCTCGAATCCGTCGGCGCTCGGTCCGACCGAGTCGCCCGCGTTATCGCCCGTGCAGTCCGCGATGACACCAGGGTTGCGCGCGTCGTCTTCCTTCACGTTGAAGACAATCTTCATGAGATCGGCGCCGATGTCGGCGATTTTAGTGAAGATTCCTCCGGCAATTCGCAGAGCCGCGGCGCCGAGGGATTCACCGATCGCGAAACCGATGAAGCACGGACCGGCGTAGTCGCCTGGAATGAACAGAAGTATGCAGAGCATGATCAGGAGCTCTACCGAGATGAGCGCCATTCCGATGCTCATGCCTGCCTTGAGAGGAATCGCGTAACAGGGGTAAGGCTTCCCTCGAAGACTTGCGAACGCGGTGCGGGAATTCGCGAAGGTGTTGATTCGGATGCCGAACCAGGCGACGCCGTAGCTCCCGCCGATGCCCACGAGGCTGAACGCCAGGATAATCGCGACCTTTACCGGCTCGAACGCGAGGAGCCAGCCGAAGTAGAGGAGAATCACGAACCCGATGAAGAGCTCGAGAATCAGAATGAATTTCCCCTGCGTGATGAGGTACGTCTTGCAGGTCTCGTAGATCAGCTCGGATATCTCGCGCATGGACTCGTGCACGGCCATCCGCTTGAGCTGGCCGTAGATGATGAGTCCGAACAGGAGACCGGCTGCGCAGACGAGGAGTCCGGCCATCAGCAGGCTTCGACCGTCGATCCCCATGAAATCGACAGACGAAAGATCGGGAATCACCAGATTCGCCTCGCCCCCGGGGCGATGAGCAGGAGCCTGGAGCTGCGCCGAGTCCGGAAGCGCTGTACCGACCTGAGCCAGAGCAGGGGGCGCGAGAACCGACGCGCCGGCAAGCCCGAGCAGAGCGGCCAGCATCAAGGGAGCTGCGCGGCGTAGCGCCGGGTGTACCAAAACTTTCATTGCTGATCTCCTGGGGGTTACTTGCAAAATTGGCGTCGTTCTTTCGGGCGGCGCCAAATTGAGTATGAGGTTGATGCTACGGTTGAAATACTGACGGCTATCCTACTAAGGCTGCGGCTCCGCCTTCCGCCAGAGGAAGTAAACCGGAATGCCGAGTGCAACGAGCACGAGACCCGACAGTGCCTGCACGCGAGTGGTCTCGGAAATAAGAAGCACCACGGCCACGGTCAGGGCCAGCACGATATACAGCGCCGGGAGAACCGGATAACCCACCGCCTTGTAGGGCCGTTCCGCATCCGGGCGCTTGCTGCGCAGAATAAAAAGTCCAATCGTCGTGAATGCGTAAAATATCAGGGCGGCGAAGATCACGTAATTGAGCAGCTGGCCATATGTGCCGGTGAGGCAAAGCAGGCTTGTCCAGATGGCCTGGGACACGAGTGCAACGGCCGGAACGTGATTCTTGCTGAGAGTGCCAACGCTCCTGAAGAAAAGACGGTCCTTCGCCATTGCTTAGTAAACCCGCGCGCCTGAGAGAATCAGGCCATTGTTGCAGCCGAAGGTCGAGATGAGAATTGCCGCAGCCATCAGACTCCCGCCAATCGGTCCGAATATCACCTCGGCGGCGGCGCTTCCAACGCGGTCCTGCGTCGCGTACTGGATGCCACGCTCGAGCACGGTCGCACCGTCCTCGATGCCTTGCAGCGGCAGCACGTTCAGGTAGGCGACGTTGGCGAGCAGGTACAGGAGTGTTACCAGGCCTGTTCCGAGGAACAAAGCCAGCGGAAGATTGCGCTGCGGATTCTTGACCTCTGCCGCCGTGAACGTGACGTTGTTCCACGCGTCGCTCGCGAACAGCGATCCGACGAGCGAAGCGCCGAAGGCTATCATGAACACCGACGTAATCGAGACGCTGCCCGTGAACGCTCCAGAACCGAAATTGGCCGCGAGCGCTTCGGAGTTCCTGCCGAGCGTCAGGCCCAGTATGATTAGCGCCGCGAGCGCACCCGTCTTGATGAGAGTGAGGGTGGTCTGAACGAACTTGCCCTCGCGGATCCCGCGAAGGTTGATCCAGGTGAGTATCCAGATCGATATGAGCGCAATCAGTCGCTGCGGAGACAGGCCGACATCGATTACTCCACCGGGCGAATTGATGGAGAAATGTGGGAACCAGGAATACAGATCAGGCGTGATTGCCGGCCAGAGGACGCCGAGAAATCGTCCGAAGGCAACTGCAACCGCTGCAATCGTGCCTGTCTGGATGACGATGAACAGGGTCCATCCGTAGAGAAAGCCCATTAACGGGCCCATGGATTCGCGGAGAAATACGTACTGCCCGCCGGCGCGTGGATACATTGCCGCGAGCTCGCCGTAGGCGAGCGCTCCCAGCATCGTGATCACGCCGGCCGCAATCCATGCCAGCATGAGCCACAGCGGGGATCCGACGCTTCGTGAGATGTCCGCGGAGACGATGAAGATGCCCGATCCGATCATCGATCCCGCGACAAGCATGGTCGCGTCGGTGAGCGTCATGGCCTTGACGAATCCGGCGGACGACGATCGGGTCTCGTCGGTTTCGATTCTCTCGGCGGTGCTGGCCATCCGACGCCTCCGTTGGGAGTGAGTTTTCGCGGCGGAATTTACGAACTACGATGAGCGACGGCTAGGCGCGGAGTCGCTCGCATCGCCCTTCCAGCATCTATGACGGAAGTTTCAAAGGGATTCGACGGATTTACCGGATTGTCTCCGAACTCGCGTCAAACCATGCGATCCGCCAGTCAGCGCCTTGCTTTTGTTGTTAACAACGAAAAAGAGAGACGTCCGGTTGCGGGCACTAGCCTTTACGCCAGTACGACTCAATCCGGAAAATCCGCCGAATCTCTTCGAAACTTCCGTCATAGATGCCTGGCGTAGCGCTCAGAAGATGAACTGAATGTCGACGGTGTCCCTGACCGGCGTCCCGTCAGCGCGAACACCCGGTCGGAACCTCAGTGACATGAGCACATCCCGAAGTTTGCGATTGTATCCGCCGTCCCTCGACGGATTGAATCCCAGCAGCGTCGCTTTTCCCTTCTCGTCAACGTCGAACCACGCGATGAGGTGATAGCCCTTCACGCTTCCCGGCGCGGGCAAGGGCGGCAAAAAAAACTGCGTCGGAGTCGGCGGGTAACTTCCGGCCGGCCCGCCGCCGGTGCCCGGGCCAACCGAGCTTCCGGTCCCCGTGCCGACGCCCGATCCAATCCCGCCGCCGGTTCCGGGCCCTGCCCCGGGACCGCCGCTCGTCCCGGTCCCCACACCGGCTGCGGGTCCCGTAGCCACAACACTCGGCTGCGTCGCGGGCTGGAGAGGAACCGGCGGCGCCGGAGGCACAACCGGTTTTGGTGGCTCAAGCTTCGGCGGAATCACTTCCTTCACTGCGTCGGCGGCAGGTCGGAGCGTCACGTATTGCAGACGTTGCTCCGCGCTCACGCCTCCACTGCCTCCGCCGCCGCCGCCGGCGGGTCCCGGTCCACCGCCCCCGAGAGTGGGCTCGCCCTTGAATTGATCGGAGGCGAGCGGATACAGAACCAGGAAAATGATCAGGGCATGCGCAAAAAGAGAGGCGGCGACACCCTGCCACCGCCCCCCCCCCTCTCTCTTGCTCGGAACGCCGACAGGCGGGCGATAGCGAGCTTCTCTACCTGTGCCGGTCGGAGGCGCTTTGCGGGTCTCTACTGTGTGGTTTCCTTCGGCGAAACGCCGATGACTTTCACGCCCGCACCGCGCGCTACGTCCATTGCGTAAATCACCTGCTCGTACTTCACACCCTTCGGTGCGCCCTTGACGAAAATGATCTTCTCGGGCCGCGGATCGTAAATCTCCTTGAGCCGCGCCGGGAGCCGGTCCTTCGGGATCGGCTCCTTGTTCACGAAATATTTTTCCCCGGGCATGACCTCGAGGACGATTTGCGGCGGCGGTGTTTCGCTCGACTGCTGCTCGGTTGGGTCGGGCAGCTGGAGATCGATTGCCTTCCGCGACATCGGGACAACGAGCATGAAGATGATCAGAAGCACCAGCAGCACGTCGATCATCGGCGTGACGTTGATGTCATTGGTGAGGCCTTTTGCCGTCCCCTGCATTGACATTACTTGGCCCCTCCCGCAGTCGGCAGTCCCATTATGCGGTCCGTCTGCACCAGTGATACCGTGCCCGGCTTCTGATCGGTGATCATTCCGGTAACGGCAACGTGGTTATGGGCCGCGATGTCGAGAGCGTCGAGGACCTTGCCGTACTCGAGGTCCTTGTGCGCCTTGATGTACAGGAGCTTGTCCTCTTCACGGTTCTCGTAAATCGCCTTGAGCCGCTGCGGCAGCTCAGCATTGGGGATCGCGGCCTTGTTCAGGAAATACTGGCCGTCCGCGTCGATGCCAAGCACCTGGTCGCGCTCCTCTTCAGGATGCGGTTTCAGATTGGTGCCCTGCGGCGGAACGGCCTGGAAGCCGGCGCTGATTGCCGGCACTACGAGCATGAAGATGATCAGCAGCACCAGCATGACGTCGATCATCGGCGTCACGTTCGGCTCCGCCTTGATCTCGCCACCAGAGCTGGGTGACATTGACATGAGTGAATGCCTCCCGCTCTACTGCGAGATCGGGGCGTTGCCCGACGAAGCGGTAGTGTTGAATTCGCGGGTGAATCGCGAGCGGCCGAACTCGCCACTCACGTTCTTGATCAGGTAATCGATCATTTCCTTCGAGGTGTAGGTCATCTCTGCTGTCAGGTTGTCGATCTTCACCTGGAAGAAGTTGTAGGCCCACACGGCGGGAATGGCGACGAGTAGACCGAACGCGGTCGTGATCAGCGCTTCGGCAACACCGGCCGAGATGGCCGACAGTCCGCCCGATCCCGATGCGGCCATTCCCACGAACGCATTCACGATTCCCATCGTTGTTCCGAGGAGACCGACGAACGGTGCGGTGGCCCCGACGGTTGCGAGCACGCCAAGGCCGCGCTTCAGATCGGTGACGGTCATCAGCATCTCGCGCTCGACCGCGCGCTCGGCTGAATTGATGTCTCCGACAGTGACGGTTCCGTCCTGAATCAGGGGCTTGATTTCGGTCAGCGCACCGCCAAGAACGCGGGCGACGTGCGACTTCTTGTACTTGTCAGAAAGGGTGACGGCTTCGTTGAGGTTGTCTTCCTCGAGGAACTGCGAGAACTCGGGTGCGAACTTGCGGGTCTCAGCCTGCGCCTTGCGAAGGTCCCACCACTTCTTGATGGTGATCGACAGCGACCATATGGACTGAATCGCGAGAACGAACACGATCCCCTTGGCGAAAGCGCCCATCTGGCTCCAAAGATCAAGCAGCGAAAGTTGCATTTGAGAGTAGTCTCCGGGTGTGGGTTATCTATCGAGCTTGAACTGGAAGCTCTGCTGGACGAGCTGACGCACCTTCTTGCCGCCAACCTCTGCCGCGTAGAACCTCATCTGCGGCAGCGCCGAGCGGACGGCTGAGGCGAACAGGTCGTTTGTTGCCTTGAGCACCTTGAACGAGCCGCTCTCTGCGCGGCCTTCCTCGTTCACGATGAACTGGGCCTGCACTTCGCCCTCGACGCCGGAGGAGCGCAGAGCGTCAGGGTACCGCGGAGTTCCGGTTCCGGGAATCTGCTGCACCGGCTTTTCAACCTGGAACTCGAAGTACGGCTCATTGCCGATTCGCTGAGGCGTCCCGCCCTCGACTCCCTTCGCGATGCCGCCCTTCACTCCCTTTCCGCTGAAATCGGCTTCGTCGGTGACCTTTTTCGTGAGGTCGATGTCGGGAATCTTGATCGGAATCTCAACCGGCGCGCGCAGCACCTGGAATCCCTTCGGGGGAGGTGCCTTGAAGACTTCCTTTGGCGGCGGTGGAGGAGGAGGTGGCTCCTTCGGCTTCGGCGGCTCCTTCTTCATCTCGACGAACTGGATCTTCTGATTCTTCGTCTTGTCGTCGGCGATGCCCGCGTTCGCGGTGACGACGACGGCGGCACCGATCAGCGAGCCGTGGAACACGATGCTGAACAACGTTCCGCCCGCCATCTTCTGCTTCTTCGGTTGCGATTCGATCAGTTGATTGAACATTGGGTCACCGGGTGGGGATTGTCGTTGTCATTTACGTTATTCCACTCGGGCGGCCGATGTAATGCCGCGAAGATTAAGAATCAATGAAATCGGCCTTAATCGAATCTTCATTCTGCTGGTGATTCCTCCGGCTGCCGCGCGGGGAGCGGCAGCGTGACGGTAAAGAGACTCCCCCGGCCCAGACGAGACGACGCAGTAAGAGTGCCACCATGTGCCTGCGCGATCCATTGGCTGATCGCCAGTCCGAGTCCGAACCCGCCCCGCTCGGACATTCGCGACCGCGCACGATCCGCCCGCCAGAATCTCTCGAATATGTGCGGCACGTCGGCGGCGGCGATTCCAATTCCCGTGTCGCGAACCGCGAACGTGACGTTGCCGGGGTGCAGACCGAGCCCCAGCTCGACTTTCCCTCCGACGGGCGTGTACTTGATCGCGTTAGTCACGAGATTGAGAAAGAGCTGGCGCAACCGCGTCGGATCGCCCATCACCGTCACCTCGGCGGTGAAGGGAAAATTCACGGTGACGCCGGCGCCCTCGCCGAGTATCACAGCCGTCTCGTGGATATCCTGCACGAGCGGCTTCAGGGCCACCGGCTCCTTGTGGATGTCGAACCGCCCTTCGTCGGCGCGAGCGAGCGTGAGCAGACTTTCGACGAGGTCTGCCATGCGCGTCGTTTCCTGCAACGCTTCCTCGAGCGCAACGAGCCGCTCGCTGGGCGGAGTCTGGTCGGTCATCGCGCGCTCGACGTCGGCGCGAAGCACGGCGAGCGGAGTCTTCAGCTCGTGGCTCGCGTCGGCGGTGAACCGGCGAAGGCCCATGAACGACGTCTCGAGACGAGCGATCATCGCGTTGAGAGTGCCGACGAGCTCTTCGAATTCCTGTCCCGCGTGATCCATGCTGAGCCGACGATGGAGGCTGCGTCCGTCGGTGATCGCGGCCACGTCGTGATTGATCTTGGAGATTCGCTGGGCAGTGAGACTTGTGGCCGTCCACGCGAGCCACCCGGCGAG
>JALYJX010000139.1 GCA_030775065.1 Gemmatimonadota bacterium
GCCGAGAGCCGAGCCGTACGCCAGAGCTATTCTGCTCCATTCAGACCTAGAGACTTTAGCCTTTCGATCTGATGAATACCCGGGCTTTCCTCAAGCTGTATTGAATCAGATAAGGGAAGGCATACCCGACTTCGTTAGAACACGCGCGATCTCAGCAAGCCGATTCAGGTTGCCTTCTGTCTCTCGACTCTTATCCGCGGTCGCAACCGAGAGTGACCCCGTCGAGCGCGATCGGTTCGTCTGGGAATCACTAGATCGAGCCCCGACGCTTAAGCCGAAGCAGTTTGAGAATGCCTTCCTTGCAGCGTCTTCAGTGAAGGAACGTATCTCAGCAATGCTCGCCATGCATCACGCGGCACACAAGAGCCCTGAACAGGTGATCGGCTTCTTCGAGGAGCTTAGCGAGGGGGACGATGTCGAAATCGCGGAATGGGCCAAGATGCTTCTGCTGGAGATCGTGGCGACGGCCACCAATGACCCGGCGCGGTTAGAAGAGCCAGTGTCTAGCCGGGACTTCGTGTACTTGGAGAACAGGCAGTTTGACCTAACCATGCCTCTCCTATTCTCCGGGTTTGCATATACCAAAATTGGTGGTGTCACGAAGAACACAGTGCTATCGCCGCTTTGGTTTGAACACGTCTTGGGCGAAGCCATGGTATGTCTGAAGATGGACACCTACGGAACCAATATTGTCCTTGAAAAGAGGGTATCAGATCTTCACCCTGATGGCACGCCACACTATGAATTGTTTCCGTTTGCTGGCAGTACAGAGAACAGGAGCGAACGTGTCTTCTTGCATCGCTACTGGGCGAATCTCGAACGTCCCTACTACAGCTCTGGAAGGACCGAATTGGTTGGACACGGCGATCATGTTGTAAACGGAGTCGAGATGTCTTTCGCGCGAGTTGCCGAAACCACCGCCCCGCGGCGGTATTGGCGCGACGGCAAGCCTCTAGCCGAGACGGTGCGAGGCCAGTTTTTCGGCTACGGCCACATCGAGCCCAAGACTCTGCTTGAGAATCGCTTCAGCATGGGTCCAGGCAACTTTCAATTGACCCCCAAGCTCCACCCGACATCAGGGAAAGAGTCGAACACTCGTTTCTATGGCACGTTCTACGGGAAGCTCGACGACTATGATCAAGACGGGAAGCTAGACATGAATACGCGACCCGTTCACTGCACCATCGACGGTACGCTTGACTATTTTGGAGATGGAACGCTGGCTAGAGATCCGATTAGGCCGAACGACTGGAAATAGGAATGTGAGCAACCGGGAAGAAGGTAACGAAGTTAACCGGGGATGATTGGTAACACTTCGTTGGGCGTGGGGAGTACGCAAGGGTCAGCCTCGTATGATCATCTCGGGTTCGTCGGCTTTCGCCACAAGGATTGTCCCGAAATGGATCGACCAGATTCCGTCTTCGGTTTCTTCCAAGCCGATGTGATGTTGAGCGCATTGGCAATGAAGACCAGCGTGTGTTTGAGCCGGAACGTCCCAGCGCTCTGACCCGTCTGGGGAGGAAGGGGCGCGGGTTCTCAAGTGGGGGCAACCGCTCGGGAAAGGGGGCGAGGCGAGACGGTGTAGCGCGAACTGGGCGTCTACAGCCGGCGCTTACGACGAGGTTTGCGACGAGGTCTTGGCATCCATTCATCATGCGCCCTCGTCTCACACCCGATAGCACCTGTACCTCGTCTCCATCATCGCACCTCCCGCGTGATTTCCTGCCAACTTCAGCCACTCGATCGGGAGACGACCCACAAAAAGTTGACTGGCTTTGTGTTGTCTTTTCGCCTCAATTAGTCTTGCGTCCGGATGCTTGAAAAGACCTAGCCTTTGATTCGGTAATGTAATTGTCTGCTCCATACCGTAAGCTAGTGAGATATGCCAGAGGCTTTCCGGATGGATCCTTCCGATCAAAAAGGGGCAACATAAAGAGCAGAGCGTGTCCGTTGGGGTCGTCTACGGGTGGAATTGATGTGACATGTTCATTCATTAGCAGTATCGGCTCTTTGTTAAAGACACTGATGCCAACCTGGGGTAAGTCAAAGACTACTCCCGTCGCAATCCTGCATTTTGCAGCCCCTTGTGGCGATGTTGCCGGGAAAATCTGTCCAGATGAAAGAATATCTGGATTGAGGCTAACGGCTATCGCCCCTATGTCTCTATTCTCTCCATTTAGTTTCAGATCGATGATGTTTACGAGGAGTTCAAAGGTCGTCCAATTCTTTGTCGTCGGATTGTCGCGAGCAACCCGGAAGTAGCCCGAGAAGTCAACGGTGAACTCCCCCTTACCGGGAATTGTGAACATATCCGTCGAATGGAGAGCAAGATTGTCAATTCCTCCTGGCGGAACCGTATACGGCTTCGCTTTTGTCCCCGCATAATGATCTTTCAATCCGGTTAAATTAACTTGGGGTCCCCATTGTATCTGATGACCACTCCCCTTTTTGCGACGTGCTGGCATCTTAATTCCTCCGTCGGGATGTAGCGAATTGACTTTCGGTGAAAACTGAGCCACCTGCACACCTGGCGCTCACTTTCGGCGGTCAACTCAACCGCAGAGACGATGGTCCGCCGTTGCTCCATCGTCACCACTCCTTCCCCAAAACATCCTTCAGCGCCTGGATGTTAAGTGCCTGCTCCCCTCTTCCCGCTGGCTTTGGCCTCATTCAGGATGCCAGTGTTCTGCCATCGGTGAGACGTGACTTGCGCATTGAGAGTCCTCCTCGCCGGCCCCCCGGCGTCGGGGACTGTCAACCTACAAGTGGTCCTCTATATTGGGCGACCGTCAGCCCCCTCCGCTTCTCCTATTTTGCGAACCTGTCCGTCGGAGCTTCGAGCAAAAGGGGCAACGCGATCAGAATCGGCGGATCGAAGGTGTGAAGTGCCCGGGGGTAGAGATCGTACGAATTGGATGGACCGAGAGTCTGTTTCTCAACGCATCGGGACGCGACTAGGATACTCGCTTGTGGTGGGAGAAGAAAAGCCATGGTATCGGTTAAGTCTGGAAAGCCGACCGCAAGTAGGTATGCCGTCGTCGGGGCCGCGCCCCCGTCGAGTTCGAACCGGCCTCCGCTGAGGAGAAGAACCCCACTCAAGGGATGCCGCTTCGGAATCGGTGATTCGAACAGCCCCACGAAGGCACCGCCCACGAAATCAGCAGGCAGATGAAGCGAGCCGCGGAGTCGCGACACTAGTCTATTCATGGCGGGGCGCACAAAGTGGCCTTGTAAGTGCTCCTCAACACTCCGGCTGAAAAAGTCATCTCGCAACTTCCTGAACCCGCTTGGCGGTATTCCCACGAATTCCGAGAATAATCTCGTGAATGTCCCAAGCGATCGGTAACCTACCCCGAAGCAAATCGAAGATACTGAGGTGGATGTACCCAGGAGCAGCTTCTTTGCCAGCTCGATTCGGAGCGCGGCGAGAAACCTTTCAGGGCTGATGCCGGTCGTTTCCTTAAAGACTCTCGAAAAATGAAAGCGACTCATCATCGCCCTTTTCGCCATGCTCGCGAGATCCCAATCGGCGCATGGATCGAGCCGCAGCGCAGCGAGAACCCCCGCGATCGCGCTTTCGTGAGAGGTGATCGTCGCCCAACGGTGACGGGCCAAGGAGTTCGCGCGCCGCACGCGAGTCTTCGTTTCTGCATCCACCAACTCGATAGCGAAGCCCTCGAAAATTCCGCCGGTCTTTGGAACGCTGGGGTGCACAGTCAACTCGACGCTCCGATTTGTCCTAAGTCGTCAATTACCATCGGATGGTCCTTCGGCGGGACTCCTTCGTCGGAATCAGTGCCTCGTTTGGCATTATTATTCTGTCCCTGGAGTTAACACGATTCGCGTTTTGAGTACGACGTGTGGCCAATTTCAAGATGTGCGCTCAACCGAGGCCGGCAATGCTGTTTTTGTATCACTCAAGTGCCGCTTTTATATCACCCCGGGAAGGCTTGCTAAGAGAGCGTTGCCCTTTCCTCCCGCGGAAGCAGGGCAATGAGCAAGTGGGTCTCTTCGCGGGTGCCGCCCTGTATCCGCTGATGAGCGGCATCGACAATTCTCCCTAGAATCGGCTCGTCCAGCGACGCGGCCCCTAACTGTCGTGCAGTGCGACCAACTGCCTGAGGTAATCCGACAAAAAACTGACCTCGAAATTCGAAAGGTTACCTTTCATTTTCATGGTGTCCGGCCACCGACTCGTTTGCAGACCGCACCTCCTTGAGCAGCTAGGGAGAGCTCGGCGTCGCAGCCCCGTTGTTGCGCTCATCGGTCCCAGACAGTGCGGTAAGACCACAACGGCTCGACTGATACTGTCCGCCGAGTCTTCCAACTACTTCGCGACGACGCCTAAGGCTCCGAACGCAGCCCGACGGAGAAAACAGCAGCTGGGTGATACAGAATCGGCATCACGCAATCCCAATACACCACGCAGGTTTTAGGCGTACTGGACAACGACGGTCATAGGCCAAACCTCTTCACCATCACCGTGTACGTCTGATTGAAAAGAACTGCCAACAGCCACTCGCCGAAGCGGTAGTCCTTGATGACAAGTCGCTGAGTCCCCAACGCCAGAACAACTACAGGCCTGTCTATCGGTACCGTGGATGCGGCCGCGTCGTAGGCTAATGACGCAGTTCTGCAAACCGTGGTATCTGAAATAATTGTTACCTGATTTGCTGCTACGAGAGGAAGACTGAACCTTGTACGCTCGTTGGCCGAAACAGTATCAGACTGTGAAACGAGGACGCCCACCCGATGCTTCAACGCCTGCGCGCGTCCGCTCGAAGGATCGACGCACGGGCTAGCAGCCTGCGCAGACAGACCGGGCGCCACGAACATCGCAACAACGGTGAGCACCAACGAAAGCTCAAATCGCTTCGATCGTATTGGACGCAATGTGATAATCATCTTCTCGGCCATTTGCACCGCCCATATCCCCAGGTAATCAAGTTGCCCGGTTTCGTCTCGTCACCCTCTGAATCGGTAATTCGCATCGTGTACATACGAACCTTATCAATGACGAACGACGGCATTGGAAGCCACCCTTTATTTTGATAAGTAGCGTTTTCGACGGGGTCGTTGACTATTCTAAATTGATCCCAATCCGATATGCTCGCGCCGTTCACATGGGGAAATACCAGAGTATCACCGGTTAAAGGATCGATCTTGAAGGTACCGTCCTCATTCTTACACTTCGTGACTTCTCCGGCCGACGTATGGTCATGACCGTACGCGAGGATTTTCGTGTTGGGCCAGGGCAAGGGAACGTCCGGCATGTTCAGTTCACCGGCTTGGCATACGTCTGCCCCCGGTTGCCTTGGCATGATATACAAATACGGCTTTGCCCCTGGAGTTACGGTATCTTGTAGTATCAGGTAATAACGCTCATGGCGATTTTCGGGAACTGGATCAGCCGCGTTGGACGAATCAAGTAGCGCCATCATCATTTGCCTGACTGTCTCACCATTCAAAATCGATTCGGTTTCGGAGCAATAGATCAACACAGAGTCGCTGTGAACCACCCCATTGACTCGCGTCGTGGATATCATTGTGCCCGACTCCTTGATGTTCACTGCACAATAGACATTGCCTGCGTAACATGTATTCTCGGTTTTGTGCCAGTATGAATCACCGGGGTCCAAGGGATCCGCGTAAACCCACAGGTGACTGAGGTTATGGCGCGGCATACCACGCGCCAGCGTGGAATCCGTGAAAACGACTTGTGTGTACCCGCTTACGCGCCATCCAAAAGCATCCACAAAGCGGGGAACAAACAACGAATGACTGCGGACACCGGCATGGGTTCCTTGAAAATCCAGGTCTGCCGCCAGTGGCCGAATCGTGACGAGCTGTTGGCCGTCGTACGTGTGACAAACGATCGTGTCGCAAGGCACTGAGTGTTCCGGAATGCGCGGATCCCTGACTGCCGTTCCCGCACCACGCACGAGGCCGGTATCAACGTAGTTTTGCATCGCTCGAGGATAGGTACAGCCATTACCGGGGCTAAAGTTTGATCTAGGGCCCGGGCTTGTTGGGTATGAAATGTGTGCCGAGACGTAGCAGCGATTATACACTCCGCCAACCCAAATTCCCTTTGCGTCGAGCGACAGTGACGGTGCGTTCACGTACGGAGCGCGCGAATCGCTTCCGACTCCAACTTGGCCTTCAATCCTAATCTCCACTACGACGCCTTCTGTGAAACTGTAGGTCGGAAGCGTGAGATTTGGCCCAGTCACGCCGAGGTATGACGAAAAGTGCGGCAATGCTGCCATGGTGAACGCCGGGGCCCCAAGAACTATGGTTGGCGCGGTAGTCGGGGGCGTGTCGTAGCACCCATTCGCGGTAGCTGCGATAATCGCGAGGATGACGCTCGGGACGCACCGCACGGACCTCATCGTTCGTTCTTCACGAGTACAGAATTCCTTGGGCGAATCATCTTCGCCGTGTTTAGGCCGTGTTTGGCAGCAATCAGAGCACGGCAGGTTGAGTTATTAGGGCCGCATCGCCAAACGCGCTGTTGACGCGGTATTCTTCGAGACAGATACGCACTCGGGTCAGGCAGCCGCGGAACGAGCTATGGGTGATCTGGCTGCAACGTATGGGTGAACGCCATCTGCGCAATGCCGGTTTCGTATCACTGTAGTGCCGATTTTGCATCGTAGTGCCGATTTTGCATCGCCCCACTCGCATTAGAAGCCTCGTTCCCACCGCTTCTCAAGTGGATGCCTACAGAAGTAGGTGGCAAAGGACCATCAGTTGGTGAAGAGCCTTGTTCTGTTGAGGTGAGCGTGGCCGTCCACGTCTCTGCTGCGGTGGTTGCGCAGCCGATCATCCTTTTTGAAGCCGCGCATTCATCCCTCGTGAATGCTGCGCGCGCACAGTTCCAGTTGCGCCGACGGTGGTTCGCCGGGCCAATTGGCCCGAGTGGGTGGAACGGTCCGACGTGCGGGACGGCGGCTGACCACCCACGTGACGCTATCCTCGTGCAAACGATGTAGGTTTCAGATCGTTTACAGCTTCGGCGCAAAGCCTAATGACCAGTTTCCTCCACGCGGCTGCACGGATCAACAGTAGCAGAGGACTGCTTTTGGCGTTGATCCTCGTCGGTTGTGATGTAGCGTTAGTACAATCGCAAACGCCTCCCGTGTCGAGTGCGACCTCGCCGGCTGTTGAGTTGCGCTGGTCGGCGAGCAAGAGTCGCATGCGCGAGCCTTCAGTCGTTGTCGATGGCGCATGGCTTCTCGAGTCGTACGCAATAGCTCCGCTCACCGCGAGTGTCATATCCGCGTTCCCTCACGAGGCGTGGGCGCGCCGGCGGCATCCCGTGCGTATCGTTCCCGAATACGTGCTTGGCTCCGAGCTCGGCCCCATTACCCTCTACAACGGCGTCGAATTCGAGATCGTACTAAGTACGATGCCGAGCTTGTGGGCCCAGTTTGCTTACCAGCTCTCACACGAATTGTGTCACTTCCTGATCGAATCTCCTGCGATCGATGACCTCGCGCGCTGGCGTGACGTCCTCGAGTTTCCTAACCGTTGGTTCGAAGAATCCGTGTGTCGACTGGCGCCTTCATACGTCATGCCACGCGTCGGGCGGTCGTGGGCCGAGGCCGCTCCGTCGTCAGAGGCAGCAACATACGCCCCGAGGTTCGAGAGTTATATCGCCGCTGAGCGGCTCAGGGCGGAAGAAATACCAGCGGGGGTTTCTCTCGGGGAATGGATTGCTTCTCATGAGTCCTACCTTCGCACTCATTGGGAGGACCGTCCCAAGAACGCCGCAGTCGCTGCACGTCTGCTTCCCGTCTTCGAATCCCGACCAGCACTTTGGCTATGTATAACCTACCTCCATGCTCAAGCAACTTCGGGAGAACGACTGCAACTTCGCTCCCTTCTTCGCGGCTGGCGGGCACGCGCGCCTCACTCTTGCGAATCGGACATCGCTGCCCTCGCAGCCGTACTGGGTGTTGTCTTGACTTGATGGCACAACGCCTGGCGTTGCGGCGATGACTCCACGCGAAGTCTACGGTCGATGGTGGTTACGGTGGGTAGACCGTCAACAAAAACGGTATGTGGCACCGCTCTCAAGGGATCTGCGCGTACGCATCCACTATCCGATCTGATGCGCGAGTCAGCAGATTTGCGGTGTATGGGAGTGCTGAAAAATCATTGGTTTCCCCTGACCTAGGAGACTAGTCAAAAAGGTCCGCATTCGGTGGTCAGTCATTGGCACGACAGAAAAGTTCTTAATCAATCGCTTTTCTGCTGCTGGGTGAGAGCCGCCCAGAGCCAGGATCAAGTTTGCATTGGGCCCGTGCTCGAAGCTGCGCCGGTCAGCATTGCTGGTGTGTCAGGATCAGGCTTGCAACGTAGGAACTGTCGGAGGAGCCGCGCACCGCACTCGATGTCAGCGTGGGGTGTGAGGCTGCGGACCACGCTCAACACGCGCAGCAGGAAATCCTTGCCCGCATTACCACAACATTGGAAACATCCAGAGCACCTAGCCCCCTCTCGGGATGTCGGTGATATAAAACCGACATGCTCTGATACAAAACCGGCATTGTTGGCGAGCGCCGAAGCGCTATTGTCGGGGAAACCCAACCCCCGGAGCGCCCCAAATGACGCCCAATTCAGCCTCCAGCCAAAACGTGGCTGGCAAATGCGCAGGCTGGGAAGCCTGGCACAACCGAATGCCGGGATCACCAGCCACCCTTCATGTGAAAGGAGTATACGAGTTTTCGACAACCGGCTACTCAGTCGAGCTTCGCCCAGCAAACCCTCGGGGGATCAATCCCGAGGTGTATCTGTTGGATCGAATCGAGACACCCCCGAGCAGTTCCGCTGCTCAAGTGATCACTATCGTGCCTGTCCACTATCAGGA
>JALYJX010000140.1 GCA_030775065.1 Gemmatimonadota bacterium
GTCACGGGAATCGAATGCGGATGAAGCTGTGAATAGATGAAGCCGAGCTGATCGCGGATTACCTGCGCGCGCTCGCGGCCGTTCGCGAGGGGGTAGACCGTCTCTCTGACAAGTCGCTTCTCGTCGGGGAATCTCACGTAGTCGAACTGCACTTCGCTGAACCCGAGATCCCAGGCTTCCTTCGCCAGATCGACGGCGTATTGCCAGACTTCGGTGCGATGCGGGTCGAGCCACGGGTTCCCGTTCTTGTCGAGCCACGGCTCGAGGTTGTCTTTCCTCTTGATTGCCCATTCGAGCTTTGCCCGCGCGAGCAGCGGGTCCTTTGCCACGACGATGCGGGCGATCGGGTAGATGTTGTGCGCCACCATCGTATCGAGGAGCGCGCGCACGCGGGCATGTGACATCGGCCGTGTGGTATCAGCGCCGATCTGATTCGCGAGTGGGACCCGTGACTTGTACAGTGTGAATCCACGGTCATCCTTGACGTCGATCACCAGCGCGTTGACTTCTGTCTTTTTCGAGACGTCGATGAGCTGCTTCATCTTGTTTCCGATCGCGGCCCATCTGTTGACGTAGAGTCCTCTCAGCACTTCCGGCGTCGGGACGCGCGCAACTCTCGCGCGCCTCGCAGAATCGGCGGCGATCGAATCCTGCCTGGTACGCTCCGCCGCAGGCTGTCCCTGCGCAATGACGTCGCGTCCGCTCACCCCGCCTGCATGCTCGGCGCACGCGGTCAGGGCGATCGAGAGAGCGCACACGCGGAGCGCGGCCGGACTGATTCGTGAAGGTTTTGGCATCGAGTTTCGCTTCTGTGGTGGAGCGCTGCCGGTAGATCCGGGCTAGAGGGCGTTGACCTCGGCGGCGGCGTCGGAAAGATATCCCATCTCTTTTACCACCACTTGCGCCTGTTGGGTCACCATCGTGAGACCGGCAGGCGGGACGGACATGCCTGCTGACCGGTAACGAAGGAGCTCCAGCCGCATGCTCCGAAGGAGCGTGCGACAGTGCTCGAGCTTCGATTCAGCCTCGGCGCGCGTCTTTCTCAAGTCGGCCACGACCCTTCGCTGCCGCTTGAGGTGTGCGAGACGTCGCACGCGCTCCTCGCTCGCGCGATACTCCAGCGGATTTGCCTTCGCCTCGAGATCGGTGATCTCGCGCTCGATCGACTCGGGCGTGTCTCGCGAGTCGCGGAGGTCGAGCTCAGCCAGCGTTGCCGCCACGAGCATTGCTTTCTTGTATACCGCATCGGCCGACGTTCCGACGTCGGGAATCAGCTCCCGCTCTGATTTCGTCATCGTCAGTACCTGACGCTGGATCTCGTCCCGGTCCGACTTGATCTGGTGCAGCGCCGATCCGTAGGGAGAGTTGTCCGAGGGCAGGGGTACAGGCGCGGTTTCACCAGGCAGCGGAGAGCGCGCCATCCGCCGCGAGGACGATCCAATCATCGGCGCCATCGGCGCCATTGGCGGCGTGAACAGACCGCCGCCGACCCTCCGTTCCCGTTCGCGTGCCCGCGCACGAACCTGCTCGCGCTTGGTCTCGTCGAACAGCGCGCGCGCATCGTCGATCGTCTCGGCCGCGACATCGAAGAGCATGCGGTCGCGCGGCTGGCGAAATACGTCGCGCCAGTTGTATCCGTCCTGCCAGAGCTTGGAGTACTGAACCGCCATCCCGATGGACCAGAACATCGTGACGAAAAGGAATCCGCCCTCGCCGAAAATCGAAAGCGGAACGATGATCGCGTTCACGGCGATGTACGGCGCAAGCTTCTTCCTGAATTTGCGAACGGGAGGCGCGTCCCACCTGGTAAGCTCATCCGGATTCGGAACGGGAACCATCGCCGAGCGTGGTCCGGAGATCATGCGGGTGTTGGCGGGCATCCACGACGGGCGGGCGCCGGCCGAGGAGAAGCTTCGTCTCTGCGGCTCTTCCTCCGCGAGCGTGGGCATGTGGCTCCCCAGCGTTCGCTGCGGAATCGCGCCGCCGGCCAAAGCGACAACGAGCGACTCCGCGTCCGGGAACCTGTTCGCGGGATCCTTTTCCAGGAGCAGCATGATGATGCGCGAAAGATCGGCCGGGAGGTCGATGCGCCGGTGCTCGAGAGGCACCGGCCTCTCCGACAGATGCTTCACCAGCATGGAGGGAGTGTTCGGCGCGTTGAACGGCAGGTCCCCGCACGCCATCTGATAGCCGACAACGCCGAGGGAATAGAGGTCACTTCGGCCGTCGATGTCGGACTCGCCCGCGGACTGCTCAGGCGACATGTACGCGGGCGTGCCGATGGCCATTCCAGTCGCCGTAAGACGCGAGTCGTTCTTGTCCGTCAGCGCCCGTGCGATACCGAAATCGGTCACCATCGCGCGGCCCGTGTCCTCATCGAGCAGAATGTTGTCGGGCTTGATGTCGCGGTGGACGACGTTCCGCTTGTGTGCGTAGGCGAGGGCGTCCGCGACCTCGCGCAGGATCCGCCGGGTCACCTCGGGGTCCATCGCGCCCTCGTCCTGAATTCGCTTGGCGAGGTTGTCGCCGGCGATGTGCGCCATGATGAAATAGACGAGGTTATCTCGCTCCTCGACTGTGTAAATCGGAACGATGTTGGGATGGCTGAGCTGCGCTGCCGTTTCCGCCTCGCGAAGGAATCGCACGCGAATGTCACCGCGGAAGGCCAGCTCAGGCGGAAGAAGCTTGACCGCGACGTTGCGCTTGAGACGCCTGTCCTTGGCCACGTAGACGATTCCCATGCCGCCACGACCGATCTCCCCGTCCAATTCGTAGTTCGGGGCAAGAACGGTCGCCACATGGGCGCCAAGCTCGTCGTCGGGACTTAATGGCATAATGCGGGAGTCATCCCGGCAGGCAAAATTTGCGAATCATGCCCCCCTGGCGTAAATCCGTTGCTCGAAAGATGCAGTATACCTCGTCCCTATAGTAGTACACGTTTTGTAAGTGGCACACGTCTTATCACTACGAGAGAATTCATGGGACAGCGTCAAACTATACCAGTTCTGCCTTTACGAGGAACTGTCATCTTTCCCGGACTGACCGCGCCTATCGCCGCGGGTCGGCCGGGAACACTTCGCGCGATCGAGTCAGCGCTAAAAGGCGATCGTCTCGTTTTTGCCGTTGCACAGCGCGACAACACCGACGAGCCGACACCCGATATTCTCTACTCGATGGGCGTCATTGCCCGCATTGGACAGATCCAGCGCGGGCTCGGCGGCGTGCAGCTTCTGCTCCAGGGTGAGCAGCGCGCCACCGCTTTGCAGTACTCGACATCCGAGGGATACCTCAGCGCGGTCATTGTTCCCGCCGAGGAGATGACCCCGGTTGACGAGAACGACCCGGCCTTCACCGCTCTCCAGAAGGAGACGCGCGAGCGTGCGGCCGAGCTTGGCGAGCGGCGCGGACTTCCCGAGGAAGTGGTGCACCAGGTTCTCGACGCGGTGACGGAGCCCGGGAAGTTCGCCGATCTTGTCGCCGGCTACATCGAGCTGCCGGTGCCTGAAAAGCAGGGCCTGCTCGAGACGCTCAACGTCGAGGAGCGGCTGCGCCGCGTGCTCGTCCACGTGCAGCGGCAGGTTGGGCTCCTCGAGGCGCAGGAGGACATCAAGTCACAGGTTCAGGAAGAGCTCGGCGAGCGCCAGCGCGAGATGTATCTGCGTGAGCAGATGAAGGCGATTCAGAAGGAGCTGGGCGACGACGACCAGTCGAAGGAGATCACCGACCTTCGCGACAAGCTCAACGCTCTCGAGCTTCCCAGGGAAGCGCGGGCGGAAGTCGAGCGCGAGATCGGCCGGCTCGAGCGCGCCGGACGCGAATCAATGGAAGCGCAGGTCATTCGCACGTACCTCGAGTGGATCGCCGAGCTGCCGTGGAACAATCGGTCGGACGATCAGCTCGATCTCAACCACGCCTCCCAGGTGCTGGACGAGGATCACTACGGGCTGACCGACGTGAAGGATCGCGTGCTCGAATTTCTCGCCGTGCGACAGCTGCGCGCGCAGCAGCTCGCAGCGGAGGTCGAAGCTCAGGGCGAGCTTCCGATCTCGAGGCTGGGAATAGAAAAGGACGACGCGACTCCAACGCTGACCAACGGCGACAACGAGGACCGCACCATTACAGACAAGAAGGAGGCGAAGGCCCGCGCGATGGCAAAGGGGCCGATCCTCATCTTCATCGGCCCTCCGGGAGTCGGCAAGACGTCGATCGCGAAGTCCATTGCGCGCGCGCTCGGACGCGAGTACGTCCGCGTCGCCCTCGGCGGGGCACGCGACGAGGCCGACATCCGCGGACACCGCCGCACGTACGTCGGCGCGATGCCGGGCCGCATCATCCAGGGGATGAAACAGGCGGGAACGAAGAATCCCGTGTTCCTGCTCGACGAAGTGGACAAGCTCGGGGTGTCATTCCAGGGCGACCCGTCGTCGGCGCTGCTCGAGGTGCTCGATCCGGCGCAGAACGACACTTTCACGGACCATTACCTCGGCGTGCCGTTCGACCTGAGCGAGGTTCTGTTCATCGCGACGGGCAACTTCGTCCAGAACATTCCCGGTCCGCTGCTCGACCGCATGGAGGTCGTCGACTTCGCCGGTTACACGGAGAAGGAGAAGGCGGAGATTGCGAAGAAGTATCTGATCCCGCGCCAGCTCGAGGAGTCGGGGCTGTCGGGAAAGGGCATAGCTTTCACGGACGATGCGGTGATGAGCGTCGTGTCGAGCTACACGCGCGAGAGCGGCGTGCGGCAGCTCGAACGTCAGCTCGGAGCCGTCGCGCGGAAGATGGCACGAAAGATTGCCTCCGGTGAGACTGGAGCGATCGTCGACGAGACGATTACCGCGGAGGAGGTGCGTGAGCTGCTCGGGCGCCCGAAGGTCCACCCCGAGCGCGCGCAGCCGGAGGCTGAAGTGGGCATCGCTACGGGGATGTACTACACCCCGATGGGCGGCGACATCATGTTCGTCGAAGCATCCATTCGACGGTACTACGGAAACCGCACGACGGACAACGAGCAGATCGGTCCAGGCGGCGCCGTGTCACTGATTCTCACCGGACAGCTCGGCGACGTGATGAAGGAATCAGCGCGCGCGGCGTTCACGTATGCGACGAACAACGCGGCCATTCTGGGCATTCCAAAAGACCGGCTCGGCGCAATCGAGGCGCACATCCACGTTCCGGCGGGTGCCATTCCGAAGGATGGTCCGTCGGCGGGAATTGCGATCGCGACGGCGCTCGTGTCGGAGATGTCGGACCGACCGGTGCGCGGGGATGTCTCGATGACCGGCGAGATCACACTGCGTGGTCGCGTATTGCCCATCGGCGGACTGAAGGAAAAGGTCCTCGGTGCACACCGGGCGGGGATCAAGACGATCATCATTCCGAAAGCGAACGAGGCTGATATCGAGGACGTGCCGGAGGAAGTGAGGAACGTTCTCAGTTTCCATCCCGTCGAGACGCTGCGCGAGGTGCTGGAGATTGCGCTCGTGCCGGCGGAGGCAGTGGCGCCGGTCCAGCCGTTGGAGATCGCGGGCGCGGCCTGACGCCAGCCGGGAATCTTCATCTCCAAGCCTGACCGAATGCTGCACGGAGACCCGGGCTTGGAGACGCCTCTGGTCGTGGGGAAGGTCGAGCCCCGCATCCTCATCCAGGGCGGCTGCTATGAGTTGGACAACCTCGGCGATCAGTCGATGCTTCAGGCCGCGATCGACCGCATCCGCGAAAGACTGCCGAATGCGCGATTTTCGGTTCTCTGGCGCAGTGACGATACCCTCAAGGAGCTTGCACCCGACGCGCATCGGGTTCCCGTTGAGAACCGCAAAGCGTGGAAGTGGGTGAGATCAGCGTACATCGGCTTACGGAAGCGAATGCCGGATCTGGATCCATTCATCCGCCGTCGATTCCCACGCGTGCGGGATCAGCTGCTTCGCTTTAAAGCTCGCAGGCTGGTGAATCACGAGGCGCTACGCGACACGCAGTTCATGGTTCTTTCCGGCGGCGGCTACTTCACTGACGTATTTCCGGGTCAGGCCTGGTCATCGCTCGAGCGCATCCGCGTCGCCGACGCGATGGGTATTCCATTCGCGATCGTCGGTCACGGGTTCGGGCCACTGCGTGATACGGCGCTGCGCACTGCCGCGAGCGAGCTCATTCCGCGGGCCAGGCTCATCTCGGTTCGGGAACGTCTGGAGTCCATCCCGATTCTGAATGACCTGGGCGTCGACACGACGAAGGTGTTCGTTACAGGCGACGACGCAGTGGCGCACGCCTGGCACGCGGGTGTCAGGCGGCCTGGCAGCTGCATCGGAATAAACCTCCGAGTGGCACCCTACGCCGGTATGGCCGACGACGACGTAGTTGCGGTCAGGGACGCCTTTCGCGACGCAGTCGCGAGCATAGACTGCGAGCTCATTCCCCTCGCGGAGTGCGTTGTGAAATCCGTCGAGTCGGACTCCGACGCAAGCGTAGCCGCGAGGATCATCGATGGACTCGGGCACGCTCGAACCGGCTCTGCCGTACCGGCGACGGTCGGTGCCCTTATCGACCGGGTTTCCGAATGCAGGCTCGTAGTCACCGGCAGCTATCATTGCGCGGTTTTCGCCTTGAGCCAGGGCATTCCATCTGTCTGCGTCCACAACTGCGAATACTACGCGCTCAAGTTCCGCGGTCTTGCAGACCGGTTCGAGACCGGGTGCGTGGTGATCGATCGCTCCGACGCTGCGTTTCATGACCAGCTCCGCGATGCGATCCTGCAATGCTGGGCAACTGCGGACGAGCTCCGGCCAAAGCTGTTGCGGGCTGCCGAAAAACAGGTCGAGGCCGGATGTCAGGCGTACGACACACTGTGCGCGATCATCGCCGCCGAATGCAACCCGATCGAATGCGAGTCGATCAGCTCAAGCGCCCGGCCGGGCCTCACGGCATGATCATCTCGCGCCGGCCGATCGCCGTATCCTCTCTGCGCACCGAATCACGCGGCGGGGTCCACAGGGTGAGTGCGGACGTCGATGGAATTCCGCTATGGTTCGAATCGAGCGACATCCAGCTCTTCGCGGCGGCCGAAGCGTTTGGATCGGCTCTGCTTCTCGTGTCACAACATCGCAGGCGGCGGCTGGTTATCGAAAGCACCGTGTGCCGCACGTGGGCCGAGAACGTCGCGCGGGTCGTCGCGATATGGGCAGGCTGGTGGGGATACAAGATGCTCTTACCCGTGGCTGAAACGAGAGGGGGCGTTCAGTTGCAGCGATCCCACGCGTCTGCGACCGCCCTTTGCTTCAGTGGAGGCGTCGATTCCTTCTTTAGTCTGGTCACGGGCCCCCGCCCCGAATTCCTGGTCGCGGTTCACGGTTTCGACATTTCACTTTCCGATACGGTGAGAATGGCAGGACTGGAGAGATCAGTCACGAGGATCGCCAACTCGGTGGGCGCCACGCCTATAATCATTCGAACCAATCTTCGGGAACATCCAGCTGGCGGGAGGCCGCACCTGTGGGAGCGTGCACATGGCGGTGCGTTGGCGGCGATCGGGCATGTCCTGGGACCGAACATCACCTAGCTTTCGATCTCCTCCACGTACTCCATGTACCCTGACAAACACTGGGGCTCGAGTATGCACACCGATCCTCTTTTCTCCTCGAGCGTCCTGCAGATTGTGCACTTCGGGACTGCGACGCGGGAGGAGAAAATCCACACCATTCTGACGCACCCCATGGTTCGAGATCACCTGCGTGTCTGCTGGGAGAACAGGAAACCGGAGGGAAATTGCTCGCGCTGCGCCAAATGCCTGCTGGTAATGCTCCACCTCGCCGAATACGGCGTTCTCGACGAGTTCGCGGTTTTCGACGGGGCGGAAGAACTCAGCGACCGGCTCGATGCCGTGCCCTATCTCAAGACTCATATCGCGGTCATGGAAAGAGCGGTTCGACGCGGGAGGCTCGAACCCCGGCTGAGCGAGTCGGCGAACAGACTCGTGAAGCGCTCGCTGGGTGCCGCCCGACGGGATGGGTGGCGGGCGCGCGTGAGCGACATGCTTGACCGCTATGTCTGAACGACTGATCTCACCGCGGCAGCGGAACGTCACGCTTCCGGCACTCGTCGCCATGGCTGCCGGTTTCTCTCTCGGCCTGATCGCAAGAGAGACGCAGGCGCCCCTTCTCCTCCATTTGATCAACCTCGCGAATCCGGTCGGGGCGGTCTGGATGAGCGCGCTTCGAATGGTTGTGCTCCCTCTGATGGTGTCCTACATCGTTCTCGCCATCAACTCCGTTCCGCACGCGCGGACTGCCGGAAAACTCGGCGGCCTGGCGATGATTTCGTACCTCTCGATGCTCGCGGCGGCCGCTCTCTTCACGCTCACCATTGGTCCGGAGCTTGTTGCGATCCTGCCCATCGACGACGGCGCTCGCGCCGCTTTCCGGGCGCTGGCCGGCAGCGGTGAAATTCCCGTCATTACCCCGTCCGCCTCGGCCCCCGGTATTTCCGGATGGCTCACCACGATGGTGCCCTCGAATCCCTTTCGCGCTGCCGTGGAAGACAACTTTATCGGCGTCGTGATCAGCACTGTTCTCTTCGCGCTGGCAATATTGCGGATAACCCCGGAGAGGCGCCGCGCACTGGTGGGATTCTTTGAAGCCGCGGCGGAAGCGTCCGGCGTGCTCATCGGGTGGATCATCTATCTGCTGCCGGTCGCGGCTTTCGCTCTGTCGTACGTAATAGCCACCGAAACCGGACTGTCCATCGCCGGGAGTGTGGCATACTACGTGGCTGCGCTGTCGGCGTTGCTCCTTGCGGTCACTCTGCTGCTCTTTCCGGTCACCTCAGTCCTCGGAAAAGTGGGGATCGGCCCGTTCTTCTCGGCGGCGGCTCCGGCCC